>NZ_JBQWEL010000006.1:0-217150 GCF_052658925.1 Microvirga medicaginis
ACGAAGCTGAAGTAAGGCTTTGGTCCGCTGAAACGGCTTAAGCAGACATTGCACGAGAAATCGGGCACACAAGGATCATGTTGATCAGGATCCTGACCGTGAGCAGCTTTGCTCGACATTGCCTCCTCAGTCTGTCAGCCACTTTGCGTAGGCGCGCATGTCAATCATCGGAACGGTGGCGCTCGCCTGGAGGCGCGCGATCAATTCGAACAGGAAGGCTGTTGCCGGTTTACCCTCCGGTGTGAAGGCGTAAGAGCCGTCATCGCAGCGGCTGAAATGGCCATGAGCAGCCACGCATCCGAGGTCGAATGCCCCGTCGACATCGCCAGAATCGAGCGCCTGAGAGAGCGATGGACCGAAGGGATCCTTCCAGGTGCTCTCGAACGTGAGCAGTCCGGCGAGAATGCGCGGAGGTTCCTTCGGCGTGGCCACGCCGCTCACGTGAGGGACAGGCAGGCTGGTGCGGTGGAGCCTGCGGACGCTTGCGGCCTTCTCCTGCGCGTAAGCGACGTTCCTGGCGTCGATCACCTGCTTGGCCTCAAAGACGGCATAGACGCTCTCGGCCGGAATGACGTTCTGGCCGTGCATCGTGAGGATGAACGGACTGTACTGCCGGTCAAAAATCACAACATCAATCTGTTGGCTGAACGCTCCGAGGCTGTCGGCGACCGTTGCCTTCGCGACGCTGTAGCGCTTGGGCAGGTAGGTGGACAGCAGTTCAAGCCAAACGTTCTCGGAGGCGTCACCCTTGGAGACGGGATGGCCGAGCAGAGACCGCGCGTGATCGAGCTTGCGCTGAATGTCATTGTGAAGGCCGGTCAGGAGATTGGAGAGGTTCCACTCGTTCATCGCACTAAATCCTCCCATGCGCCCGCAAGAGATCGCCTCGCCGTGATCTGGACCCTCGCCTTGTCGGTCATGCTGATCTCGTCCGAGAGAACGTTATTTGTGTTAGACGGGTCAAGCACACGGGCATTCGCGAACTGTTCGCTCAGATAGGTCAAGCACGTGACGATGTTCTGGCACAATGTGTTGTCGTAGACGCTTCCCAGTGCTTCAATGACCGTCAGCTCGAGATAGAGCGACGGGAAATCGAGCTTGCGCTGATCGCGCCAGAGCTTGAGGAGCCTGATCTCGTCCTGGCAGCCGGAGCCCGATACGATGGCGATGTGCCGGGCAACATTGGTCTTGATCCAAGTGTCGGCCTTGCGGCGATAGAGGCTGTGGTCCTCGGAGACTTGGGCCCAACGCCGGGCTGGGACGAGGTCGACGTCGAAGCCGCCGACGGTAATTCCGAGAGATACGTTCTGACGGCGCGGCTTGAACCCCTTTCGGTGCAGGAAGACGAAGAAGTTATTGTAGAGCTCTCGTAGCGTGCCCGGCGTCTCGTGATGGAGCGAGATGAAGATGTCGATGTCGGTCCCCGAGCGGTTCGCCGTGCCCTTGGCGAAGGAACCGCTCGGCATCGCATCAACGAGGTAGATGCCGGCCCATTCCCTCAGGACGGGGAGCAACTCGGCCCGAAAGATGTTCGCTGGCGTGTAGAGCCCTGTGGCGATTGCCTCGCGGGCTAAGATCGAGCGGAGATAATTGTCAGGAGAGGTCATTGAGGGCAGAGACAGGAGATCACCATCTAGGTTAAAGCACTCTGGCTGTCACGCAAGCTGACACGATTGCCCCTCACTCTTTCGCTTACGGGTTGGGGGAAGCCACGGGCGTATGGCGAGGACGGGCACAGCTATGACTTCTCAGCGTCAAGACCTGAGGACGAGTACGTCCAATACCGACGGAATTCTGACCCTAGCGCTCGCACTCATGCTCCATGATCTTGTAAAAGAGAGCCCGCGGTCGATTTTTTTGTGGAAGTAGGCCGGGCTGTTGCGAAACCCGCCTACTTTTGCGACTCCCAAAAGGCCCTTTTTCAAAGGGTGGATATGGTGATTGAGATAAGCGTCGACAGCGCTGGGCAGCATCGACTCGGCCGATTACCCCGAGACGTCAGCCAAGCAGCGAGGAAGGCCAGCTAAAAGGCCGAAAATTCAAATAACCAAAAATTCAAACGCTTCCCAGCCGTCAGCGTCCTGAGATACAACCGAGGCTGCCACAGATTGCGGACCACCAAGCCTGCACGGCGCTAAACTGCTAATCCTGCTAAGGCGCCGAACTTCGCAATGAGCTTTAGCAATTTTAGCAGTTTAGCCGATAGCCGGGGCTTCGGGCAGATCATTTTTGGTCAGGTCGGACGACGAATAATCCGCCAGACATCCCGGCGGCGGGCATTCTTGACGACCGCTGCCCCCTCATGCCGCACAAGCCAGTGATGCCCCTCCAGGATGGTGATGGCCTCCAGCGCCGATTTCTTGTCCCGAAGCGTGCTCGGCCCCCACTGATAGACGTCGGGCAGCGACACCAGCGGCTCGCTCCATTGCTCATGGAGCCAGGTCAAGAGTTGCTTTGCGCGGGAGATCTCAGGCCGTATGGCTGAAGCCCCTTCGAGACGGAGCGCCTCCTGAGCGTAATGCTGCGCCAGTGCGATGCCGGCCTCCAGAGCCTCGCTGGAAATCTCCCGACCCGTCACGTCGCGCACGAGCGACAGAATGCCCGCGAGGCGGGCGGCATGCTCGGCCAGTTTGCTGGCCAGCCCCCGGATCGGCTCCAGTCTTCCTCCAGGCCCAACCTCACTTTCCACCTCGTCGGAGAACCGAATCCAGCGGCTCCGAGCCGGACTCGAGAACTCCAAGGCAGGCGGGCTCAGTTCGTTGAGAGTACCCTGCGCAAGCGGCAGTGGCATTGCAAGGATCGTAATCAGCCGCTCGTCGAACGCGTCAATGGCAGGATCAGACTCGGCGGTCTCGCGCCAGAAGCGCGTGCCCGCCGCCGTCGGCGGAGCTGTAACCAGCAGCCGGGACAGGAGACCCTGATCAGCCAACAGCCGGTCAGACAGCAGAATTGTCGCAACATCCGGCTGGACCATCAGGTGCAGGGCCAGGCGGCGGCCCGGCAGAACGATGGCGCCGTCGCCGGCCCGCACGCGCCGGATCGGCTGTCCGTCCCACATGCTCGACAGGGACGTTGCCGTGCGGGGCTTCGTCTCCTCCCGCAGCCATGACCACCAACAAACTGGCCGCCCTCAGCAGAGAAAACCCCAAGGCTCGGCTGTCCGAGAGGCAACAGACGCTCGATGCCCTCAAAGGTCGGTTCCGTGCAGATCAGCATCGGATTTAGCGGTGCCATGGGCATCGGCCCCAGGAGCTTGAGCGCGACTTCCTTCGTCTGGACATCAGGATAGTGCTTCTTGTTGTTGAGCACCTGATCGCGCTGCTTGGCCCAGGCGTCTCGGGCATTGAGATAGCCCGGGAGCTCAGCCTCATATTGCTGACGCAGGATCTCCTCATGGCGTCGGATCGGCCGCAAGGCCTCATTGTCGGCGGTGCTCTTGCGCTCACCGGAAGCGCCAATAGTGATGAAGTAGCACGAGATGGGCCGGGTCTGCCCCATCGGAAGCCGCACGTCCGCATGACCTTGCACGGCCAGGGTGGCGGCACCGAGCACCGACTGGGCGCAGATGGCGAGGGGCGCCTGGGTTTTGACCTGGATTGCCTTGGCTGCATTGCCGAGCAAGGAGCCGAGGGCATCCGCCGGGAACGGCTCCGCTGGCGGCAACTCGCGCTGCAGCGGCAACGGGGATTCGGGCAAAACCGTCACGGCAGCATCGAACACGGCTTTGGCGTGATGGCTCGTCATGACTGGGCCCTCAAAAGATCGTTGAAGTCGTGTCCGAGAGGCGGAGCAGCGATCCGCACCTTCCGTCCTTCGGCGAGCCATCGCTCCGCCGCATCACACGCGGCATTCATGCCAACAGGATCAGGATCCGCCGCAATCGTCACCACGGTGGCCAATGGAAGCGGCGGCAGGCGAAGCGCGCGGATGCCATTGGCGCTCAGAGCTGACCAAGCCGGAATGCCCGTGGCGAGCTGGACCGACAGCGCCGTCTCAATCCCCTCCGCCACGGCCAGGTGCTCGCCGCAGGGAGACAAGTGGACGGCTCCGCCACAGACCGGACCGAGGCTCATCTTGACAGGAGACACAGGCGCCTTGCCGATACCGTCCGAGCACAGGTAGGTGCGATGGATCGCGACGATGTTCTGGCTTGGGCCACGCACGGCAGCGATCATGGCCGGAAGCTTGGTTCGGGACGGCGCATGCCAGCAGGAGAGCAGGAAGCGCAGGGTGGGCGGAACAGGTCCCGTGAGGCCACGGCTCTTCAGGTACACGTCCACCAACGTGCCCGCCGCTGGCTCGCTCGCGAACCACAAGCGCCATGCCCGATCCGTAGCTGTCGCGTCATTAAGGCTCTGTTTGGAGGCCCGGGCGGGTTCAGCAGCGACAGCGTCCGAGTCGAAGCCGTTCGAAAGGCCCATGGCGCGAAGGGCGCTTAGCACGGTCGCCTGCGGACAGCCGGCATGACAGTGAACCAGCAGCTTGCCGTCACGGCTGTCGCGCAGCGAAAGGCTCGGGTTATAATCGTCATGAGCCGGGCAGCGGGCAGTCCAGCCCGCGCCGCACCGCTGCCCATCGAGAGCACGAGCAATGATCTCGGCTCTCATTGCACACCCTCCTTGATCAGGGCGCGGATGTCTTCCACGCGCCAGGCGGTGATGTTCGGGCCGAGCTTTACGGGTTGCGGGAAGCGGCCCGAGCGCACGCCCGCCCACCAAGTTGCGCGCCCAATCGGGATAAGAGCGAGAACGGACGCAAGCCGGACGAAGCCGGTCTCAGGAAGACTTGTGGGATGCGGCATGGATCACCTCTGTCTAATGAGCGACAGGGCGATCTTCGACGATCCAGCGAGTGCTGTGGCCGAATTCGGTTTAGCCCAAGCCGAATTCGGTTTAGGCTACAAACATTACAGGGAAGGCGAGTCAGAATCGGATAGTACCTCGCTGGCGGCAGTCCTCAGGCAGCCCAGAATGGTACCCTCGTCGAGGTCAAGGCCCAATTCGTTGAGGTCAGACTTGATCTCCCTTACCGTCGTCGTCCGCGCCTTCTTTGGGTCCCACGCGTAGCCCTTGATTGCCATTGCTATCACCAAGCGCAGCAAGCTCGTGCGTGTATTCATCCAACCCGGAGGGTTTTCCTGCAACTGTAACTCCAGCTCTGAGATTCTCTGCCGAAGAGTGTCGTTCTCCTCCTGCAATCGGCTTCGCTGAGCCGCCAAATCTCCGTTCGGATCTTCCTTGCTGCCGGCGTGGCCAGACAGCGCAGTCGACGCTACTCCAAGCGCCTCTGGACAGCGAATGCCATTGCGCTCCAGCCACATGACAAACTGTTCTGGCACAACTGGAAATACCAATTCTGCCACAGCCTCCGCTCGCCTGATGCGCTCTCGAAGCTCAGCATACTCGTCGGCAAAGGCATGGTAGCCGACATAGTTCTGCACACGTTCCCAGTTCACCAAATCGGGATCCTTGCCCAGAGTTAGTGCAACGGCCTCATCGGACGACCAAGAGGGACGTTTGCCCCAGCGATTAAAGTCGGCCATTGCCACCCTTGGCTCAAAAACGCCCGCGGCGAACACCGAGTGGTCGAGGAACCCTTTGCTGTCCCTCACCTCATCCTCATACATCTCCTTGAGCCTTGCATCGGGCATGTCGTAGAGAGAGGTTATCCACGCCTCATTTTCCCGTAAGCGCTGCTGGGGATCATCAGAAGGCCCGGCAAGATGTTCAGGAGAGCGGTTCAACTCCTGTTCGAGCTTCTTAAGGTAAACCATCCGATCTCGGAGAAAGCGGATCATCTCCTCGCGGGACTTATCCGACATGAGGATCTCCATCGCTTTGGAATCACAGCAAGAGTGTGATCCGGCGACGGCGAACGCAAGCCGCCAGCTTCGGTGCGTCCGAGCTGCTTCTCTGGGAGAAGCGCCGCCTGATGAACCTCTACGCTGCCGCAGATGACACTGCAGTCACAAAGCGGTACCACTCATCCATCAGCTCGCGCCGTTTCTCCAGCAGGTCGCCTCTGCGGTAGGCCGCTTCGACGCGGTTCGGAATGGAATGAGCCAGCGCCATCTCGCAGACATCATGAGGATGGCTCGTCTGTTCCGCGGCCCAATCCCGGAACGCTGAGCGAAACCCGTGGGCCGTCACTTGAACGTGCATGCGGCGCAGCGCCATCAGGAGGGCCATGTTTGAGAGCGGCCGGGCAGGAGAGCGGCTCGGAAACAGGTAATCGCTCCCGCATCCAAGCTCCTTCGCCCTGTCAATGATCTCAAGGCATCGCGGAGCCAGGGGCACACGATGTTCTCGTCCTCCCTTTATACGCTTGGCCGGAATCGTCCAAAGCTGCTGTGACAGATCGATCTCGCCCCACGTGGCGCCGAGCACCTCATTGGTGCGTGTGGCGGTCAGGATCAGGAACTCGAAGGCGAGCCGCACGATCTCGGCACTGTTTGAGGCATGCAGTTTCTCGATGAACTGCGGCACGTCCACGTAGGGCAGGGCGGCGTGGTGGTCGGGTTCGTCGGATTGCTTCGGCAGTCCCTTCGTGACGCCCTCCACTGGATTGTCGCCTGACCGGAACCCGGCCGCCTTGGCCCAATCGAGCACGGTGCCAATCCTTTGGCGGACCCGGCGGGCGGTTTCTGGCCGGGTCAGCCAGATCGGCGCCAGAACTTTCAGGATCTTGGGCGTATCGATCTGATCCACCGCCAGCTCGCCCAAAACAGGATTAGCATACTGGCGCAGGGTATTGATCCACTGCTGGGCATGCTTAGCGTTTCGCCAGGAGCTTCTGTGCTCAGCATGAACCCGCTCCGCCGCATCAGCAAAGGTCGGAACGATACGAGTGCTAGTGCGCCGCTCCGCCACCGGATCTCCGCCCTGGCGAGCGATCTTGCGCAGGGCGAGTGCCGTCTCGCGAGCTTCAGCCAAGGAGATGAGACTGGCGCTGCCGAGACCTATGTCACGCCGCCGGCCCCGGACCACCGTCCGCAGGGTCCAGCGCTTTGCCCCGGAGACATCAACCTCAAGGTAGAGACCATTCCCGTCGGCATACCGGCCTGGCTCGCGCAGGGATCGAACCTGCACGGCCGAGAGCGCCTTCTCGGGATGCTTGCCTGATCTCTTGGGCATGGTGCACCCACATCTAACCCCACAATTTTAACCAGATTGGGCTGGATTGCAATAGATGCGCATGGACAGGCTCTGAGGCTCAAGCCATTGCTTAGGATGGTATTTCTGGACGGGGCTAGACGGTCTTGGACACGAGGATGGCGGAGGGAGCGGGATTCGAACCCGCGATACGGTTTCCCGTATACACACTTTCCAGGCGTGCGCCTTCAACCACTCGGCCACCCCTCCAGCACGGAACCCTTTGGCTTTCGCAACTCTGTTCGCATCTGGGCGAACGAGATCAGATTCCCCGCATCAACGCGGAGCGCTCCTGTAGCTCCAAAACGGTGCAAAAGGCAAGACCGATCTTCAGAAAGTTTGGGGGAGGTGACTTTGCGGCAGCCTCAAAACGCTCTAGATAATTCCTCTCTGTTCGGAGAGGTGTCTTCCCTTGAAATTCCTGGCGCGTAGTTTGGGACTTCTGCTGGTTGCGGCCGGCTTCATCGGTCTTGTGATCGATGGGACGCGTTCGATCGTCAATCATGACATCTCGTTCGTTTCGCTCTCGAGCGCGGCCGGCACCTTGTTCCCGGGCGGCGCGACGGGTTTCGAGGGGCAGATCGCGGCGCGTACCTATCCTTGGCTATGGGATCCCTTCGTCAGTCATTTCCTCCAGCTTCCAGCCTCTCTCACCGGCTTCCTGGTCGGCGCGCTGCTCCTCTGGGTCGGACAGAAGCCGCTCGAGCCCATCGGCTACCTCGCAGGGCGCTAGAGCGTTTCGAGCGAGATAGATAGATCCGGTTCTCCGTCTAAAGACTCGCCCAAGCAACGAGGAGGGCCATTTCCGTGATGATGGAATGGCAAAGCCCTTCACGGCAAGGTGAGGGCTCAAACCCCTCCTTTCGGCGGCATGGAGTGCCTACATAAGGCCAGTCACCAGAGAGGCCTTCATGTTCAGCTTCCGCAAACCCCTGACCCTTCCCACTCCGGATCAAGCTTTGCCTGGCCGTGCGGCTCCGCTTCCGACGGCCGAGCGTCACTTCGTCAATGGTCGTTCCCTCCAGCCGCCTTATCCGGAAGGCATGGAGAAAGCTCTGTTCGGGCTTGGCTGCTTCTGGGGAGCCGAGCGCAAGTTCTGGCAGATGGGCGACGGCATCTGGGTGACGGCCGCGGGTTATTCCGCCGGCATGACGCCCAACCCGACTTATGAGGAAGTGTGCTCAGGCATGACCGGGCACAACGAAGTCGTGCTTGTCGTCTTCGACCCGAAGGTGACGTCCTATGAAGCGTTGCTGAAGACCTTCTGGGAGAACCACGATCCCACCCAAGGCATGCGCCAAGGCAACGACGTGGGCACACAGTACCGCTCAGGGATTTACGTGTTCAACGAGGCTCAGCGCAAAGCGGCGGAAGCGTCGAAGGCAGCCTACGCTCAGGCGCTCGCGGAGCGCGGCTATGGCGCCATTACGACGGAGATCCTGGACGCCGGTCCGTTCTACTTTGCCGAGGATTACCACCAGCAATACCTCGCCAAGAATCCGAACGGCTATTGCGGCCTTGGCGGCACGGGTGTGTCCTGCCAGATCGGCACCGGTATCGCGGCTGAGTAAAGAAAACGCAGACAGAGAGCACTGTCTGCGCCTGCATTCTCACGGTGAAACGAGAACCCGCCGGCATTCCTCAGGCAGCTGCGCCATGGTGAGGGGCGGGCGCGGCTTGCCGGGCTTCGGATGGAGCATTTCCGGCGTGAACCAGCGCGCGAGCTCCTCGCCGCATCCATCGCCGCGCGGCGGCGGATCCTGATCGGAGCAGGTGGCGTCCCCCGCAGGACAGGCGATGCGGATGTGAAAATGATAGTTATGGCCGAACATCGGCCGTACCTTGCTCAGCCAGCCGCGATCCTGCCCGGCTTCCCGGCAGAGCGCCTTCTTGATCGCCGGGTTCACGAAAATGCGCGCGACGCTTTTCTCGGACGCGGCGGCACGGATGAGAGCCGTATGCTGCGGCGTCCAGACAGCGGGATCGACATCGAGCCAATCGCTGCGCACCATATTGGTCGCGGACATCTCCTCGCGCTCGAGCCGTGACAGGCGGCGATCGGGCATGGGAGTGAGCCACACATCCGCATCAAGGCCGATCTGATGGGAGGCGTGCCCCGTGATCATGGGGCCACCGCGCGGCTGCGAGATGTCGCCGATGAGAAGGCCTGGCCATCCATTGATGCTGGGTACGCGCGCGGAGAGGCGCTGCAGCAGGGCGATCAGCTGGGGATGTCCCCAGTTGCGGTTGCGGGACAGCCGCATGACCTGCCAAGTCTCCCCGTCAACAGGGATTGCAGCCGCTCCGGCCATGCAGCCGCGGGCATAGCTGCCGATGGAGCGCGCTTGAAGCGATGCAGGAGCCGTGCGTCGGCCGAACAGTTCCTTCGCGGCAAGGGAGGGATCGTCGGGATTGGCCAGGGGCGGCAGCGGCTTCGGGTCGACCGTGCCCTTGTCCTGGGCAGCAGCGGAGCCGCCGATGACGAGCGCGGTGATAAGGGCAAGGGAGCGAATCGGATTCATGCAGCAAGGCTAGCGCGTGCGCGCGAACTCTGGAACGACCCGCATGCTGTCATTGTGTCGCTTGAAGATGGGCCGGACCTCACAAGGTCCGGCCCCTTCCCTGTCGATCAATGCCGCGGCTGCGGACGGCCTTCGCTCGCGCCGCGTTGGCTGATATGACCGGGACCCATGGTGCGCTTGTCATGGCCATTGCCGGTGCGGCGCATGGTGGGCTGGTAGCGCGGCGTCGGGCGCTTCGCGTGGCTCGGGCGGCGTCCGGTGGTGGTGAAGGGTGCCAAGAGCAGGCTTGCGACCGCAGCGCCGATGCCGGCCAGAACGGCTGCCGTCGCGAAGGGATGGAGCTGCGCCTCGAGAAGCAGGCTCGTCTTGCGCGGCTCGCCGGGCAACGACGAATACATGTCGCCATCCTCGCGCGCGCGATAAAGGTCGCCATCCTCGCGCGCGCGATAAAGGTTGTCGCGCATCTGCCGTCGCTCGGACTGGTTGGTCGTCTGAGAGCTGTAGCCCGTCCACTCCATCGCCTTGTCCACCATGCGCGGGGCGACCTTGCCCATGGCGCCGATGACCCATCCGCCGAAGCCAATGGTGAGCTCGCGTCGATGGTGCTCGGCGGCGAAGACGATCGCCTTGGCCACCAGATGCGGATCATAGGTCGGTGGCGGAACGGCGGCCTCCTTGTCGAGATAGTTGCGGGCATGCTCGACATAAGGCGTATCGATGGAGGAGGGCTTGATGAGGGTGATCGCAATCGGCGCGCCCTGCTCCTCCAGCTCCATGCGCAAACCATCGGTGAAGGCCTTCACCGCATGTTTGGAAGCCGAGTATTGAGTCTGCAGAATCATGGTGCGTTCTGACAGCACGCTGCCGACATTGATGATGGTACCGCCGCGGTTGCGCAGATGTTCGGCCGCGATCATCGAGCCGTTGACCACGCCCCAGTAATTCACCTCGAAGAGCTGCCGCTGATCCTCGATCGGGATCTTGTCGAGCGGTCCGTAGAGGGCAACCGCAGCATCGTTGACCCAGGTGTCGAAGCCGCCGAAGGTGTCTATGGCGGTTTTGGCGATCCGCTCCAGATCCTCACGCCTGCTCACGTCCGCCGGCACTGCAATGGCGCGGGTGCCGCCCCGGCTGAGTTCGTCCGCGACCTTGCGCAGAGCCTCTTCGTTCCGGGCGGCCAGAACAAGGCCCTTGGCTCCGCGCGAAGCAAACAGATGCGCTGTCGCGAGGCCGATGCCGCTGGAAGCTCCCGTGATGACGACCACTTGCTCCTCGACCGGCTTCTGGCGAACGGGCATGGCGATCTCCTTCATTGTTCTGGGGGGAAGTCGAGGGTCAACGTGAGGGTAATCGCGGGGTTCCTATGGCAGCGCTTGATGCGAGAGCGGCCGCAAAACCTTGGAATGCCTAGGAAGTGCGGGCTCAACAACCGGAACGGCTTCTTGACCCGAGCGTTGCCTTAGACCTTGCAGATGAAGGGAGCGAGATGATGGAGACGACGGTACAAAGCAGCGATGTCCGTGAAACCCACAACCTGATTGCCAGCGACAAAGTAGAAGGGACTCCGGTTCGCCGCACGGATGGTGAGAAGATCGGAACGATCGAGCGTGTCATGATCGAGAAGCGGTCCGGCAAGGTCGCCTATGCGGTCATGAGCTTCGGCGGCTTCATGGGGCTGGGCGAGGAATACTACACGCTTCCCTGGAGCGTCCTGAAGTACAATACAGAACTTGACGCCTACGAACTGAATCTTTCGGAAGACCAGCTGCGCGGGGCGCCCCGTCGCACGGCCGAGGGGCATGACGCCTCTTATGATCGCGAATGGGAAGAACACGTCCACCGCTACTACAATGCCACCCCCTATTGGGGCGAGAGCGACCCGATGAGCACTGGCCGCTAAAGCAGATATCGGCCTCTCAAAAGAAAATCGCCCGGCTTTCACCGGGCGATTTTTTATGCCTCATATACCGGCCGACAGGGCTAGGCCCTCTCCTGGCGCATGAGGCATGCTTGGCTTAGCGCTTCGACTTCGAGGGGCTCTTGCGAGCGCCCGACGAACGCTTGGCGACCTTGCCGGACTTCTTCGTCGCGGAAGTGCGGCTGGACGCGGCAGCAGCGCGCTTGGTCGTCCGCTTGGCAGCCGTCTTACGGGCCGTAGCCTTCACCGCGGTGCGGCTGGAGCTGCGGGCCGGGGACTTGCGGGCCGTCGAGCGAGCGGAAGACTTGCGAGCCGAGGACTTCGCAGCCGACTTGGCGGAAGTCTTCCTCGCGGTGGTCTTCTTAGCTGCAGTCTTCTTGGCGGAGGACTTCGCCGAGGACTTTGCGGCCGACCTGGCCGAAGTCTTCTTGGCGGCAGTCTTCTTCGCCGTCGTCTTCCTGGCAGAGGACTTCGCCGAGGACTTCACGGCCTTCTTCGCCGTGGTCTTCTTGGCAGCAGTCTTCTTTGCAGCGGCCTTCGTGCCGGCCTTCTTCGTGCTCTTGCGAGCAGAGGAAGTGCCAGCCTTCTTGGCGCTGGTCCTGGAGCTCTTCCTGGCTCCGCTTTTTTTGGTGCTGGTCGCACCGGTGTCACCCGTGAACAATGCTGTCAGCGGGTTCTTGTTGTCTGTCGGCATAGCCGCCTCCTTCAAGGGCCTTCGCGTGCAACCGTCACGCTTGCAAGGCAACGTCGTTATACCAAGCGGGTTCCGATTAACGGAAAGTGTAGAAAGTAGAACTTGCACTTTTTCTGTGGATACTTTGCCAGGATGAGCTGCCTGAACTTGCGCTTTCAGAGCGCGATAGAAGGCGCGAGATATGACTCGCAGAGTCTCTTCTTCGGACTCTTCAACATCACTTCTGATCTATCAGATTAGTTTTGAGGGATACTTGAAATCCGTTTAAGATCAGCTACTTAGCGGCATATTTCCCATCCCCGTCTTTGCTTCGAGCTTCTTGTCGAGCACGTCGAAAATCCCTTCTGCACGAGAGGGATGGAGCAAGTGGAAGAGGTGTTCTTGACGTGCTTTTCGGGAGCCGAAAAATTTTTCGCGGTCCACTCAAAAAAATGCGCCCCGAAGGTCGTCGAAACGCAGTTTGATGCTTCGAATGACTCAAGAATCACCTCACGAGCATCCTGACGTAGGGACAGGAATGACTCTGAACCGTGCCTCTCGATTCATAGTGGAGCGACACGCGGCAATCTTGCCTCCCGCTCGACCCTTCACCTGGTGCACGAGGCAAGGTATCGAAGGGCATCAATCAACTCTCCATGGTCCATCTTGCCTCATCGCAACCTCCTCGCCGTCGTCGCCTGGATGAGCGGCGCGCTCCTCGCCTTCTCCGCAACCGCCGTTGCGGTTCGTGCGCTCGCCCCGAGCTTCTCGGTTTTTGAAATGCTGGCTATGCGCAATGCCGCGGGCGTCGCGATCCTGCTTGCTCTTGCCGGCTTCAAGCCGAAGCTCCGAGCCGGCTTGAAGCCGCGGCGCTTCTCGCTTCATCTTGCCCGCAACGTGCTGCATTTCGCGGGCACCGATGGCTGGGCTTTCAGCCTCACGCTTCTGCCTCTCGCCACCGTCTTCGCGCTTGAATTCACCACGCCTGCATGGGTGGCATTGCTCGCCATTCCGCTGCTTCAGGAGCGGATGACCTGGGGCCGTTTCGTGGCTGTCTTGCTTGGGTTTGCGGGCGTTCTCATCATCCTTCGCCCAGGTGTGGAAACGCTGCAGCCAGCAAGCCTCCTGATGCTGGGTGTGGCCTTCGCCTTCGCTCTCGTGGCCATCATGACGAAGCGCCTGACGCGAACGGAGAGCACCTTCTCGATCCTCTTCTTCATGAATCTGCTGCAGCTGCCCATGAACCTCGCCGGCGTCAGCCGGGCCTTCTGGCTCGCGATCCAGCCGGTGCATATTCTGCCGCTTGTCGGCATCTGCGCGGGCGGCCTGCTTTCGCACTATTGTCTGACCAACGCCTATCGCCGAGGCGATGCCACCATGGTCGTGCCCCTCGACTTCATGCGCATTCCGCTGATCGCCTTTGTCGGCTGGCAGCTCTATGGTGAGCCGCTCGATCCTTATGTGTTTCTCGGCAGCGGCTGCATCGTCGGCGGCCTTCTCTACAGCCTGAACCGCGAGGCGAAATCGTCATGACCTGGTCGCCGCAGCAAGACGCCGCCTTGAAAGCCGTGGCCGATTGGCTCCGGCGTGGCGACCGTCCGGTCTTCCGCCTCTTCGGATATGCAGGAACCGGCAAGACGACGCTCGCCAGGCACATCGCCGAAGGTGTCGACGGCGAGGTGGCCTTCGGAGCCTATACGGGCAAGGCGGCGCTCGTGTTGAGAACGAAGGGCTGCACGGATGCGTCCACCATCCATTCCATGATCTATCGCTCGCGGGAGGGAGATGAGAACGGCCCGCAATTCGTCATCAATCGGCAGAGTCAGGCCGCCAAGTCCGATCTCATCGTGATCGATGAATGCTCGATGGTGGACGAGGAATTGGGGCGCGATCTTCTCTCCTTCGGCAAGCCGGTTCTCGTTCTCGGCGACCCGGCGCAATTGCCGCCGGTGAAGGGTGGAGGATTCTTCACCGAGGCCGAGCCCGACGTGATGCTCACCGAGGTTCACCGGCAGGCCAAGGACAACCCGATCGTTCACTTATCCATGCAGGTGCGTGAGGGCGGCAGGCTCGAGCCCGGCTCTTACGGCGAGAGCCGCATCATCCGTCGCCGCGAGATCGACGCCGCCACCGTGATGGCGGCCGATCAGGTGCTGGTGGGTCTCAACAAGACGCGACGCCTCTACAACACGCGCCTGCGCGAACTGAACGGCTATCGCGATCCGATGCCGGCCGCCGGCGAGAAGCTCGTGTGCCTGCGCAATGACAAGACCAAGGGGCTGCTCAATGGCGGTACCTGGAGCATCCAGGCACTGCGCGGCATTCGCAACGATTTCATCCGCATGGACGTCATTCCCGACGATGACGTGCGCCGGAAATCCGTCGAGGTCGCAGTCCATAAGGCCTTCTTCGAGGGCACGGAGGAAGAGGTGCCGTTCGTCCTGCGCCGCGAGTCCGACGAATTCACCTATGGCTATGCGCTGACCGTGCACAAAGCCCAGGGCTCGCAATGGGACGACCTCGTGCTCTTCGACGAATCCTATGCGTTCCGCGAGCACCGCAGCCGCTGGCTCTATACCGGCCTGACCCGCGCTGCCGACAGGGTGACCGTCGTCATGTGAGGCTCCGGCAGAAGGGTCTGCCGAACCCGTCAAGGAACCGGGGCCAAGCTCTCGTGCTTATACGTCAAGCTGAACCGTTCTCGACGAGGCTTGCACGATGCTGAAATGGGCCCTGATTTTTCTCGTGGTGTCGCTGGTCGCAGGAGCCTTGGGATTCACCGGTGTCGCTTCAGGCGCCAAGACGATCGCCAAGATCCTGTTCGTTCTTTTCCTTCTCGGCTTCATTCTTCTCATTCTTCTCGCTTGGGGCGCGGGCGAACTGCTGATGTAGGCCGGGAGGACGCGGCTATATGATGCGTTAAGCATGCGCTCAGCGCATGTGGTCCTTGCTTCCGGGGCCCTGCCTTCCGGCGTAGAGATCCTTATGAGAAGCGTCTCCCTTTTTTACGTTTCGGGGCGCCAAGTTGAAACAATCTGTCTCGGCGGCGCGTTGAAACCTTCATTCGTGAAAGAGACGCCATGAAACGCCGTGCTTTCCTCAAAGCCGCCACCCTCGGTGCGGCGGCGGGAGCCATCGCCAAACCGGCCATCGCCCAGTCGCAACCCGAGATCCGCTGGCGCATGACCTCCGCTTTCCCGAAATCTCTCGATACGCTCTTCGGCGGCGGTGAGACCTTCGCGAAGCTCGTGTCGGAGGCCACCGACGGCAAGTTCCAGATTCAGGCCTTCGCGCCGGGCGAGATCGTCGGCGCGCCGCAGGCGGCCGATGCGATTGCCGGCGGCACCGTCGAGATGGGGCATACCTGCTCCTATTACTATGTCGGCAAGGATCCGACCTTCGCGATCGGCACCAACCTGCCGTTCGGCCTGAACTCGCGCCAGACCAATGCCTGGCTCTATCACGGCGGCGGCAACGATCTGCTGAACGAATTCTATGCCAAGCACAACCTCTTTGCGTTGCCTGCCGGCAACACCGGCGCGCAGATGGGTGGCTGGTTCCGCAAAGAGATCAAGACCGTGCAGGATCTGCAGGGCCTGAAGATGCGCATCGCGGGCCTCGCAGGTCAGATCATGCAGAAGCTCGGCGTGGTGCCGCAGCAGATCGCAGGCGGCGATCTCTATCCGTCGCTCGAGCGCGGCACCATCGATGCCGCCGAATGGGTGGCTCCTTACGACGACGACAAGCTCGGTCTCAACAAGGTCGCGCCTTATTATTATTACCCGGGCTTCTGGGAAGGTGGGCCGGCGATCCACTTCTTCGTCAATCTGCAGAAGTGGAACGAACTGCCGAAATCCTATCAGGCGGCCATCCAGGCCGCCTCCGGCTATGTGAACGTGGATACGCAGGCCAAGTATGATGCCAAGAACCCGGCGGGTCTGCGCAACCTGATCGGCAACGGCGCACAGCTGCGTCCCTTCTCGCAGGAGATCATGGACGCCGCCTACAAGGCCGCCAACGAGATCTATGACGAGATCTCGGCCAAGAATGCCGACTTCAAGAAGATCTACGACAGCTACAAGGCATTCCGGGGCGAGGAATATCTCTGGTTCCAAGTGGCCGAATACGCCTACGACACCTTCATGGTCCGCGCCCGCGCTCGCGGCTGACTGGACTTCACCACAGAAAAAGGGCGGGCTTCATACCCGCCCTTTTCAGTTAGCGCATCGTGCGGACCCGCAGGGCCGCGTCAGTGAAAAGTGGACCCGGTTCTCCGCTCAGAGCGATGCGATGCTCTAGGCTTCATTGGCTCGGGAACGCCGAGGTGTCTCCACCTGCAAGCTTGGTGGCGTAATAAGCAATGGTTTGCGAATAGACCTGCGACTTGTTCCAGGCGCGGATCGCTTCGAAATTCTGCGAGCCGGGCTCCCAGCCGCTGCCCCTGACCCAGCCGTGACTTTTGAGATAATTGGCCGTTGAAGCCAGAACGTCAGCCGGAGAGTGGAGCAGGTCCGCGCGTCCATCCCCATCGAAGTCGACGGCATGTTTCACGTAGTTCGAAGGCATGAATTGTGTCTGCCCCATCTCGCCTGCCCATGCCCCACGCATCTCGGCAGGTGAGAGATCGCCGCGATCGACGATGCGCAGGGCA
Source organism: Microvirga medicaginis (assembly GCF_052658925.1). Classification (NCBI taxonomy): domain Bacteria; kingdom Pseudomonadati; phylum Pseudomonadota; class Alphaproteobacteria; order Hyphomicrobiales; family Methylobacteriaceae; genus Microvirga; species Microvirga medicaginis. The sequence continues at coordinate 16,916 of NZ_JBQWEL010000006.1, forward strand.
TCGAAGAGGTGCGCCTGGAAGAATTCCGAGCGACGGCAATCATAGGCGAGAGTTGCGACCGAGCGGATGACGGGGAGGTTGCCTTTCACCGCGCCGAAATCCGTCTCAAGACCCCAGATCGCCACGAGCACGGGACCCGGCACACCGTAGCGCTGTTCGATCCGTGAGAGGGTCGCGGCATGTTTTTTAAGCATGTTCGCTCCACCTTTCAGGCGCGCGGGCGACACCATGCGTCCGGCAAATTGTTCAAAGCTCTGCTTGAACACACCCTGGCCACGATCTTTCCGGATGATGCTCTGATCGAATGTCACACCCGACAGGCTTCGTTTCACCGCCTCCGGTGAAATGCCCTGCGCGATGGCTTCCTGCTCGATATCCCCAAGCCATTTCTCGAATCCGGCGGGATCCCGGCAGGTGGCGGCCGTGGCATGTCCCGCCGTAAGAAGAAGAGTTGCAATGACCGAGGCGCGCAGCAAAGCCTGCATGAGTTCTCTCCCAGAATTGTTCAGCTGTGGAGCGAGGTAGGGTCATTGTCAGGCAACTCAAGGCCGCTGCGCTTCAGGCAACCTGCCGAGCTTTGAGGCGTTGCCATGAAGAGAGGCCGATCTGAAGGTAATCGGAAGAGATGAGACACTATCTTGCAGGGCTGTCGTGCGTGGGATTGGTGGCGGCCATTCTGTGCGGGATCCCGGGAGCCCAGGCCGCAAAGATCCCGTTGCAGGGTGCCTCCGGCTTTGGTGAATTCATGCGCATGCAGTTCGATCAGCAACTCCGACAGACTCGAGTCGCAGGTCACGTCGCCTCTCACCTGTGCTTCTCCTTCGCACTTCAGCAGGAATGGCGCTCCACGACGGGCGGCATGGAAACGCGCCTGAAGTCGGTGCTTTCTAATGCGGAGCTCAAGGTCAGTCTTCGCCCTGCACATGAGCTTCGCGGACTGCAGCAAGCTGATCTGGCGAGCCGGGATGCCGCCTTCCTTCAGCAGGATTATGAAAGCCTTCTCGGCCGTCCTGCCCAGTCTGTTTCCTTGGTGTCTCTCTCCCCGGAGACGACCCGATGGTCCGCAACGTGGGTCGATGCTCATCTTCCCTCCGGCCCGTTGACAGTCGAGGCGTTCATCGTCCCCCTTTCAGAGGAGTGGGTTCTTGAGCTTTCCTTCTCGAATGTCGCTGAGAAGGAAGAGTACGATTCTCTAGTGCGCAGCCTTCTGTCAGGCCTGAAGGTGCACCATGGACATATCTGCGGCAGCCAAATGGCTTTCTAAACCAGGGATACAGCGGCATCCGCCATGAAAACTCTCCTCCGTAACTCGCAAAAGGGAATGGATCGGTCTTCCCGCAAGAGCTCATTTCAAGTCGTGAGCCCTTGTTCTATGTAGAACCGTCATAGTCCCTCCTCGCACAAAGCCGGTTTCGTGCTCACCCGTTATACAAAGATAGTCCCTGCCAATTCTCCTCTCGCGATGGGGATGGCCGTCGGCTGTGTCACCGTTGCGACCGCTGTGCGCCTTGCCCTGACGGCTGTCATGGGCCCCACGGCCCCGTTCGTCACCATGTTCCCGGCCGTCCTGCTGGCTGCGGTCATCGGAGGTCTCTGGCCGGGCCTGCTGGCGATCGCCCTGAGCATTGCGGCAACCTGGTACTTCTTTTTTACGTCGGGCACGGGCTTCGGCTCTCTCTCGGCAGCGGATGTGACCAGTACTGTCTTGTTCACGCTGGGGGCGCTTCTGGTGGTTCTGGTCGCGACATCCATGAGGCGCGCGGTTGAGCGCCTGGGGGAGGCACAGGAGAAGCTCCTTGCAGCGCTTGATGTCTCCAACACCGGGACATGGCGATGGGACATCCAGAGAGACATCGTCGAGTGGGATCCGGCCATGGTCAATGTGTTCGGGCTCAGCCTGAAGAAGACACCGCGCAATCTGGAGGAGTTCGTCAGTCTCATTCACCCTGAGGATCGGGGCTACGCAAGGACCGTGATCGGGGATTCTATCAAGCATGGAAAGACGATTGAGTACGAGTTCAGGGCGGTTCTCCCTGAAGGGGAGGAGCGGTGGATCTATGATCGCAGCCGTCCCGTCTATGATCCTGAAGGAAAGCCGCTCTACATGATCGGGGCGTGTCTGGACATCACCCGCCGCAAGAAGGCGGAGGAGCGGCAATCGCTCCTGATTCATGAGCTCAATCACAGGGTCAAGAATACTCTGGCGACAGTGCAGTCCCTCGCGATCCAGACCATGCGCAGCAGCCCCGATCCTGAGGCGTTCCAGTCTAATTTCATGGCCCGCCTGATGGCGCTGTCCGCCACCCATGATCTGCTGACCCAAACCTACTGGGAGAGCGCGTCGTTGAGCGAAGTGATCGAGGCTGAACTTCGACCGCACGGAGGCATCGACCAAGAGCGCATCAAGGCTCGAGGAGACGCTGTCCGGCTCAAGCCTCAGCAGGCTCTCAGCCTCGGGCTGGCCTTCCATGAGCTGGCGACCAACGCCATCAAATACGGTGCATTGTCATCGCCTCAGGGGCAGCTCTCGATTACCTGGAATCTCAAGACGGACGCTGCCGGCGAACGCCAGCTCCTTATTCACTGGCATGAACAGGGCGGACCTCCGGTCGCGAAGCCCAAACGCCAGGGTTTTGGAACACGCCTCATCGACCGCAGCATCGTGCACGAGCTCGGCGGTCTCATCGAGGTCGATTATGCTTCCACCGGCCTGGAGTGCCGGATCAAGGTTCCCCTGGCCTCCTCTTAAGGATACGGATCATGGATGTGATTATCTACCACAATCCGCAATGCGGGACCTCGCGCAATACGCTGGGGCTGATCCGCAATGCCGGGATCGAGCCGCATATCGTCGAGTATCTGAAGACGCCACCCACCCGATTGCTCATGCGCCAGCTCATCACGCGCATGGGCCTGGGTGTGCGCGACGTCATCCGCGAAAAGGGGACGCCGTATCGCGAACTCGGGCTCGATGATCCGTCGTTGAGTGATGATCAGCTGCTCGATGCCATGATGGAACACCCCGTTCTCATCAACCGCCCCATCGTCGTCACCCCGCTCGGTGTGCGCCTCTGCCGTCCTTCCGAGACAGTGATCGATATCCTTCCGCCGCAATTGGGCGAGTTCCGGAAGGAAGATGGCGAGATCGTCGTGGACGCAGCAGGTCGTCGCGCTCGAACGGCCTGAGTCTCAAGACGCTTCAAGCTGCGTCCCGACAGGAACCGTAGGTTCCGGAACGAAGAGTTCCTTCTCGGCTTGGGGAGGGGATGCACGCATGAGGCTGCGATAGGCTCCCCAGATCGCCATGAGAGCCTGAGCCACGATGACAATATAGAGAAGTCCCAGGCGTCCGAACTCCGTCATCGCGAGGCCCGAAATGACAGGCCCGATGACGGAGCCCGCACCCTGGAGGATCAGAAGGCCGCCGGCTGCCGCCACAAACTCGCCGGGCCTGACCATGTCGTTCACATGCGCGGTGACGATGCTGTAGGTAGGGATCACGCTGCCGCCGAAAACCGCGACATAGATGAAGATCAGCCATGTCGGCACTGTCGGCGGCACGAAATGGATCAATGCCATCAGGATGGTGGCCGCCATAGCCGATGCGGCGATGATGACGTGGCGCCGGTCCATCCGGTCCGACAACCAGCCGAGCGGCCAGGTGGTGACGAAGCCTCCAAGCGTACCGCAGGCCATGAAGATTGCGATCTCCGCCGTGTTCAACCCGCGCTCCTGCGCCCAGATGGGGCCGAGCGCGAAGAACGAACTGGTGGTGATGCCGCAGAGGACGGCAGCCACCACGCCGAATGGCGATTGTCGGTAAAGCTGCATCAGGTTGATCCTGGTGTCGCCGACCGCATGGGCTGGTGCAACCGCTCGTGAGAGCGCGGTCGGCACGAGCGCGAGGCAGATGAGAACGGCGACAAAGCAGAACAGCCTGAATCCGGCTGGATCGCCGGTCGGAAGAAGCATTTGTCCGCCAATGCCTGCGATGAGCCCCGTCATCCCGTAAACACTGAGGATCTGCCCGCGTGCCTGGGCCGTAACGGAGGCATTGAGCCAGCTCTCGACGACGATGAAGAGCCCCGCGAAGCAGAAGCCTGTCACCGCACGGGCAGCGATCCAGACGATTGGGTTGATTACGAGAAGATGGAGAAGTGCGACGCTTGCCGCGATGGCAGCCAACGCCGCGAAGGCGCGCGTGTGTCCCACCTGCTGGATGACGCGTCCGGCCCAGAGAGAGCCCACGACGATGCCTGCCCAGAAGGCCGCGCCTACAGCGCCGATGATCGTGGGTGAGAACTGCTCGATGCTGCCGCGCACGCTCAGGAGAGTGCCCTGCAGAGTGTTGCCGATCTGCATGAGGGCATAGCCGAGAAGAAGCGCAACCAGGGTCGGCAGCACAGAGCGCATGGAGGTGGGCATGGGCTCTCCTGAAAAGGCGAGTTTCTTTGAGTTTGTCTTGTCAGGGTTCAACTCGCCAACCGTATACCCATGGCATGCCGAAGCCCGACGTGGGAGAAACGCCGTGCTTTGTGGAGACCGTTGGGAGACGAGCCCTGTGCCTGGATTGAACTCTGGCCGGGAGGTCGGGTTCCGAAGTTTGACAGGGCAGCAAAAAAGCCTGGCTCGATATCAAGCCAGGCTCATCAAGATGCGTGGAGGTGTGGGCCGAGTTTACGTATCCATCTTCAGCGCGGCGATGAAGGCTTCCTGCGGGATGTCGACCTTGCCATACTGGCGCATCCGCTTCTTGCCTTCCTTCTGCTTGTCGAGCAGCTTGCGCTTGCGGGTGGCGTCGCCGCCGTAGCACTTGGCGGTCACGTCCTTGCGGAGCGCGCGGATGGTTTCGCGGGCAATGATCTTGCCGCCGATGGCCGCCTGCACCGGGATCTGGAACATGTGCGGCGGGATGAGCTCCTTGAGCTTCTCGCACATGGCGCGGCCACGGCCTTCGGCGCGGGTGCGGTGCACGAGCATGGAGAGCGCATCCACCGGTTCGCCGTTCACCAGCACCGACATCTTCACGAGGTCGCCCTCGCGATAGTCGGAGATGTGATAGTCGAACGAAGCATAGCCCTTCGAGACCGACTTCAGGCGGTCGTAGAAGTCGAACACCACCTCGTTGAGAGGTAGGTCGTAGACAACCATGGCGCGCTTGCCGACATAGTTGAGATCGATCTGCACGCCGCGTCGATCCTGGCAGAGCTTGAGCACGGCGCCGAGATAATCGTCCGGCGTGAGGATCGTGGCGCGGATCCACGGCTCCTCGATGGCCTCGATCTTCATCACATCCGGCATGTCGGCCGGGTTGTGCAGCTCCTTCGCCGTGCCGTCGGCCATACGCAGGTGATAAACTACAGACGGCGCGGTGGAGATGAGGTCGAGGTTGAACTCGCGCTCCAGGCGCTCCTGAATGATTTCGAGATGCAGGAGGCCGAGGAAGCCGCAACGGAAGCCGAAGCCGAGAGCGGCCGAGGTTTCCATCTCGTAGGTGAAGCTCGCGTCGTTGAGGCGGAGCTTGCCCATGGCAGCGCGCAGGTTTTCGAAGTCGGCGGCATCCACGGGAAAGAGGCCGCAGAACACCACCGGCTGTACCGGCTTGAAGCCGGGAAGCGCCTCGGCGGTGGGCTTGCGGTCATCGGTGATGGTGTCGCCGACGCGGGTGTCGGCCACTTCCTTGATCGATGCGGTGAGGAAGCCGACCTCGCCAGGGCCGAGCACATCCACATCGGTCATCTTGGGCCGGAACACGCCAATCTTGTCGACACCGTAGGTCGCGCCGGTTCCCATCATCTTGATGGTCTGGCCCTTCTTCAGCGTGCCGTCGATGATGCGCACGAGCACGACCACGCCGAGATAGGCGTCGTACCAGGAATCGACCAGCATCGCCTTCAGCGGCGCTTCCTTGTCGCCCTTGGGCGGCGGCAGCTTCTGGACGATGGCCTCCAGCACGCCCTCGATGTTGAGACCGGTCTTGGCCGAGATCGGAACCGCGTCGGAGGCATCGATGCCGATCACCTCCTCGATCTGCTCCTTGATCCGGTCCGGATCGGCGGCGGGCAGGTCGATCTTGTTCAGGACAGTCACGATCTCGTGGTTGGCATCGATGGCCTGATAGACATTGGCGAGCGTCTGGGCCTCCACGCCCTGAGAGGCATCGACGACCAGCAGTGAACCTTCGCAGGCGGCGAGCGAACGGGAGACTTCATAGGCGAAGTCCACGTGGCCGGGGGTGTCCATGAGGTTCAGGATATAGGTCTTGCCGTCCTGAGCCTTGTATTCCAGGCGCACGGTCTGTGCCTTGATGGTGATGCCGCGCTCGCGCTCGATATCCATGCTGTCGAGCACCTGCTCCGTCATCTCGCGGGCGGAAAGCGCCCCCGTGGTCTGGATCAGGCGGTCGGCCAAGGTCGACTTGCCGTGGTCGATATGGGCCACGATGGAGAAATTGCGGATGTTGTCGAACGTACGTGCGGTCATCATGAAACTCAGGCGGGTCTGAAACCCTGTTGGCCGGGCAATAGCAGCCCGGCCTCATAAAGCCAAGGGAAGGCGGTGTCGCGTAGCCGTTCCGGGGTCGATTCGGGCCCTTCCGTGCACGGAGGCGAGCTTTGCCCCTTCTTTCTAGTGGGCACCCAGGGGCAACAGAGTGGCGCTGGCCTCGTTCAGGCCCGCGATCTCCACCGGAATATCGTGGTGGCGGAACTTCAGCACAACCCGGTCGAGGGCGTTGATGCCGATGATATCCCAGAAATGGAAGGCATGGACCTCGGTGACGATCCCTTCCTGGCCCTGCTCGCGGCAGTCAAAGGCGTGCTGGAAGGCCTCCACCGTGGCGAAAAAGATCTCGCGGTTCACTTGGCAGGTCCGCACGTCGCCTTCCCGGGCAGAGACCGGGATCATCTTACCCTATGCATTGCTCTGTCCGAAAGCTGAGCGGCACGCGGTTTGATGGTCGGATTCACCGGTCCCGATGCGACAAGCGCAGGTCGCGTGCCTGCGCTTGTCGTCAAGGATGGAAGATCAGCGAGCGCATTCCACGGGAACGCGCTGGTCGGTACCCGGAACAAGCACGGTGCGGCACGGGACGCCGTTGATGACGCGAATCTCATGCGGTGCGGCATTGGGGAAGGGCGAGGCCGGAGTGCCGGAGATGGGAGCACCAGGAATTCCAGGAGCGGGGGCAGCGAAAATGCTTCCAGTCGTCGCTGGCTCCATGCCGATCATGCCGGACGGGCCGGCGCATTGAACCGGGATGCGCTGGTTGGTTCCATGGTCGAGAACGGTGCGGCAGGGCACGCCGTTGATGATCTGAACTTCATGCGGAGCGGCATCCGGGAAGGGGGAGTTTGGCGTGCCGCTGACCTGTGCCTGCGCGAGGCCGATCGACCCAAGCATGATGAGACCAGCGCTGGCGATGAATGTAAATCTCTTCAAGGTAACCTCCTGTAGGATGGGGTCTTGCCCCTTTGGGACGGAGGTTTAACGCTTGCGATAAGGTTAGTTTCCTCTCTCACGGCAAAGTGTGGGAGACAGTGACTATCGCCCTTGCTCCAGAATGCGTGAGATCACCTTGGCCGTATAATCCACCATCGGCACGATACGGGCATAGTTGAGCCGTGTCGGGCCGATGACCCCGAGAACGCCGACGATCTTCTGGCTGCCGTCCCGGAAGGGGGCTGCGATCATCGAGGAGCCGGAAAGCGAGAACAGCTTGTTTTCAGAGCCGATGAAGATCCGCACGCCTTCGCCCCCCTCGGCGCGGCTCAAAAGGTCGATCACGTCGGTCTGGGTTTCGAGATCGGAGAAGAGCAGGCGGATGCGCTCCAGGTCTTCCACCGCCTTCAGGTCGTCGAGCAGGTTCGCCTGGCCGCGCACGATGAGCTGGCGCGATTCCGCCGGGCCTACGGTGGTGGCAAGACCTGCCTCCACGAGCTTGGCGGTGAGCGCGTCGAGCTCGCGCTCCATCTCCCCGCGGCGGGTTTCGATCTCGCGCTTGAGATCACCCAATGTCTTGCCCTGAATGCGGGCATTAAGGAAGTTTCCTGCCTCCACCAGGGCGCCGGCGGGCAGGCCTGCGGGCAGATCGAGGAGGCGGTTCTCGACGGAGCCGTCCTCCGACACCAGCACCACGAGGGCGCGGGTGGGATCGAGTCGAACGAATTCGATGTGCTTGAGGCTGGCATTGGATTTCGATGTCAGCACCACGCCCGCGCCACGCGAGACGCCCGACAGAAGCGCCGAAGCCTCGGCGAGCGCCGTTTCCATGGTGTGGCCGGAAGCGGCCGCGCGCATCTGGGCCTCGATCCGCGCCCTCTCGTCGGCGGTCACGTCGCCGATTTCCATCATGGCGTCCACGAAGAAGCGCAGGCCGATTTCCGTGGGCAGGCGTCCGGCGCTGGTATGCGGCGCAAAGATCAGGCCCGCCGCCTCCAGATCCGCCATCACGTTGCGGATCGAGGCGGGGGAGAGCGTCATCGGCAGGATGCGGGAGAGATGGCGCGAGCCGACGGGTTCGCCGGTCACGAGATAGCTCTCGACGATCTGGCGGAAAATCTCGCGGGAACGGTCGTTCAGCTCCGCAATGGCGCGGGTGTCCGACAGGTTCGAGAAGGAGCCGTTGGCGTGCATGCGATGGGTTCTACGCTTTCACAATTCCACCCTGCAAGTGGTCATTATGTGCGGGTGAACGGTGCTTTAGGCAAGGCTTTCGCTTGCCTAAACCGCCTCCTGGCCCCAAAGAGGCTTCAAACAAGCCTGATGGAGAAACGAACATGCGTCCTTCCAACCGCGCCCCCGACGAATTGCGTCCCGTCACCCTGGAGCGAAGCGTCGCGCGCTATGCGGAAGGCTCCTGTCTCGTGACCTTCGGCAACACCAAGGTGCTCTGCACCGCTTCGCTCGAGGAGAAAGGTCCGCCGTGGCTGCGCGGCACCGGGAGGGGCTGGGTGACGGCGGAATATTCCATGCTGCCCCGCGCCACGCATGAGCGCACCAAGCGCGAGGTCAATTCCGGCAAGCCCTCCGGCCGGACGCAGGAGATTCAGCGCCTCATCGGCCGCTCGCTGCGCGCCGTGGTGAACCTGCCGGCCATCGGCGAGCGGCAGATCGTGCTCGATTGCGACGTGATCCAGGCCGACGGCGGCACGCGCACGGCCTCCATCACCGGCGCCTGGGTCGCCCTACACGAGTGCTTCACCTGGATGCAGAACCGCTCGATCATTTCCATCAACCCGCTGCGCGAGCCCGTCGCCGCCATTTCCTGCGGCATCTATCAGGGCCAGCCGGTGCTCGATCTCGATTACGCGGAGGATTCCGCCGCCGAGACGGATGCCAACTTCGTCATCACGGGTTCCGGCGGCATCGTCGAGGTGCAGGGCACGGCGGAAGGAAAGCCCTTCTCCGAAGAGGAATTCCTGAACCTCCTGCGTCTCGCCAAGGCGGGCGTGACGCAACTCGTGGAGCTGCAGAAGAAGGCCGTGGCGTGATGCAGCACCGTCCTCTTACCGGCAAGGTCGTCATTGCCACCCACAATGCAGGCAAGCTGCGTGAGATGCAGGAGCTGCTCGCTCCCTTCGGCGTGGAGGCCGTGTCGGCGGGCGAGCTCGGCCTGCCGGTTCCCGACGAGACGGGTCACATGTTTGCAGAGAATGCTGCCATCAAGGCACACGCTGCGGCGAAAGCCACGGGCCTTCCCGCGCTCTCCGACGATTCCGGATTGTGCGTCCACGCGCTCGACGGCGCACCGGGGTTGTTCACGGCGGATTGGGCCGGTCCCAAGAGGGATTTCTACGCTGCCATGGAGCGGGTGCATCACGAGATGGAAAAGCGCGAAGCGACCGACAAGCGCGCTCACTTCGTCTCAGCTCTCGTCATCGCCTGGCCCGATGGGCATGAGGAGCTGTTCGAGGGCCGCGTGTTCGGCGAGGTGGTCTGGCCCCCGCGCGGCGAGAAGGGTTTCGGCTACGATCCCATGTTCCAGCCGGACGGTTTTACGCAGACCTTCGGCGAGCTGTCATCGGAGGAAAAGCACGGCATCGACTGGTCGAAGCCGGAGCCGGAAGGTCTCTCCCACCGGGCGCGCGCTTTCCTCAAGCTCGCGGCGGGGTGTTTGCGAAGGGCTTAGCGCCACCTCTCGTCATCATCGGCCTTGTGCCGGTGATCTTAGTAACAACTTGCCTCTGCTCTCCTCAGGATGAGGACAATGGGGCTGGAAACGAGATGGCCGGGACAAACCCGGCCATGACGTACCATGACGTAAACAAGTTCCAAAAGCAGAAGCGCCCCGTAGGGCGCTTCGCTTGTTTGAGGCTTAAACGTTCGTCGGGCCGTTGCCGCGGCGCTTGGCCATGAAGGCGTCGAACTCCTCGCGATCCTTGGCGCGCTTCAGTTCCTCCACGAACTCACGGAAGGCGCGGGCCTCCTCGTCGAGCTTGCGGCGCTCCTCCTCGAGACGCTCCAGCTCGCTGCGGCGGTACTCGTCGAAGGCCGCATTGCCTGAGCTCGCATAGCCGAAGCCGCCGGTGGGGCGGCGCGATCCGAACAGGTCCTCAGCCGTGCGGCCGAAGGTGTCGCGGAAGAAGGCCCTCGCCTCGTCGTATTTCGGATATCCACACATTTTCCACACCAGATAGGCCAGCGCGAGCGGCCAGAACCAAATGAAGCCCAGGATGATGGCGACGATCTCCAGACCGCGTCGGGGTGAGCGCCCGCAGCGGCGGTGAGCGCCGGCATTCCAAGGTCCCGCATGAGGGCCCTGGTTCCAGGCGGTTGAAGCAGAGTCAGACATCGTAAGTCTCGCTATGTTAATGCTAACAACATTAACATGCGGATCGATTTTGGCGCTTTCAAGGGAGGTTTGTTCGATTTTTGGTAAGTCGAGGACAGCCCTGGAGAAGGCTTCCCATGAAGAAGGCTTTCCACGGAGAAGGGGAGAAGGCTTGGGGAACGGAAGCTCATCCAGCAGCCGTCAGCGGCCGGCCGTCCCAGGCTTGTCCTTCAGAGCGCCGTGGACCAGGGCGAGGACGCCTGCGCGAAGCAGCTCGTATTTGTCCGGTAAACCCGGACCTTTCGGAAGCTGGCCTGCGGCATCGAGGGTCGCGATGCCGTGAGAGAGGGCCCAGACCTCAAGGGCAATGAAACGGACATCCACGCCCTGGAAACCCTCGGGATAGGTCTTGGTGAGCGCCTCGACCAGATAGTCGAATGCCGTGGCCGGAGCGTTGGATTTGTCTGGGGGGCCTTTGCCCCACGGGCCGCAGCCTTCACCCTCCTGGGGCTTTGCTGAGAACATGGCCGTGTAGAAGCCCGGCTCCTGCTCGGCAAAGGCAAGATAGGCCTCGCCCATGCGGGTGAAGCGCTCCCGTGGCGTTCCCTCGCTTTGAAGCGCCTTCCCGAGCCGCTTGGCGAGCTCGTCGAACCCGCGGAAGGCCACTTCGGCCACCAGGGCCTCACGGCCCCGGAAGTGCCGGTAGAGGGCTGCGGGCGTGACGCCCACGAGCTTGGCGGCATCGGCCAGGGTGAATCCGCCAAGGCCGCGCTCGGCAATGAAGCGCTGCGCTGCCTCGATCAGCGCCTCTTTCAGATTGCCGTGGTGATAGCCCTGCCGATCGAACGGGCCGCGCCAATGCCGCATGATGGCTCCTTTGGACACTCCAAGAACCAATCTTAAGTCTCCGCTCCCCAAGTGGCTAGGGCGCAGGGCTCATGAAGGATGAACAACCACTTAGGCAAGAGGTTCGGAAAAGTTTGCGCAGAGAATTCCAAGAAGCGTCATCCCGGACGGCGAAGCCGATCCGGGATCCTCCGCCGAGTAAAGCGCCATACTCATCAGACGATCCCGGGGCTGCGCAGCAGAACCCGGGATGACCGCATGTCCGATGGCAACGACGCGACAACGCCACCCGTGACGTTTCTGCCTGGAACTGCCATATACGGCCCATGATCGATCATCCGACGCGCGATGTGGGCTTTGGCGTCTATGTCCATTGGCCCTTCTGCGCCTCCAAATGCCCCTATTGCGATTTCAACAGCCATGTCCGCCACCAGCCGGTGGATCAGGAGCGATTCTTGGCGGCCTTCAAGCGTGAGATCGCCCATACGGCAGCGCGTATTCCCGGTCGCACGGTCAGCAGCATCTTCTTCGGCGGCGGCACGCCCTCGCTCATGAAACCGGAGACCGTCGGCGCAATCCTCGATGCCATCGGCGGTGCTTGGCCGATTGACCCGAACGCCGAGGTCACGCTCGAGGCAAATCCAACCAGCGTCGAAGCTGAGCGCTTTCGCGGCTATCGTCATGCCGGCATCAACCGTGTGTCGCTGGGCGTGCAGGCGCTCAACGATCCGGACCTGCGCCGCCTCGGTCGCATGCATTCGGTTGAAGAGGCGCTCGCCGCGGTGAAGATTGCAGCGTCGATCTTCGACCGCTATTCCTTCGACCTCATCTACGCGCGTCCAGGCCACACGCCCGAAGCGTGGGCTCAAGAGCTCGAGCAGGCGATCGGCTACGCCGTGGAGCATCTTTCGCTCTATCAGCTCACCATCGAGCCCGGCACGTGGTTTCAGCGGCTGTTCGATGCGGGCAAGATCACCGTGCCGGACGAGGAGACGGGCCGCGCGCTTTACGACATCACGCAGGAAACCTGCGAGAAGCATGGGCTTCCGGGTTACGAGATTTCCAACCACGCCAGGCCCGGCGCGGAATCGCGGCATAATCTGCTCTACTGGCGTTACGGCGAATATGCCGGCATCGGCCCAGGCGCACACGGGCGTCTCGTCACCGGCAATGCGCGGCTTGCGACCTCGACCGAAAAACATCCCGAGACATGGCTCAACCATGTCGAGCGCGAGGGCCACGGCGTGATCGAGGAGGAGGTGCTCACCTCCGAGGCCGAGGGCGACGAATTCCTCCTCATGGGCCTTCGCCTGAAAGAAGGCATCGACCCGCGCCGCTACGAGGCGTTCACGGGGAGGCCGTTGAATGCGCGAGGGGTGAGCATTCTCGAAGAGGAAGGCCTCATCCGCATCGACGGCACGCGTCTTGCCGTGACGGAGAAGGGCTTTCCGGTGCTGAATGCGGTGATCGCGGAATTGGCGGCTTAATAAAGGTTTGCCCTGTCGTTCCGGGGCCGCGCAGCGGAGCCCGGAATCCATAAACACAACCTTTCAGGACAAAGCGGATGCCATGGCATCTGTCCTGCAGCAGTTGTCGTTATGGATCCCCGCCTTCGCGGGGATGACAGGGGGCGTGTTACACCCGCTTCACCTTCGACTCGATTGAATCCCACACCGTCACCGCAAGGTCAGGCCCGCCGAGGCGCTTGATGGCACGGATGCCGGTGGGGGCCGTCACGTTGATCTCGGTGAGATTGCCGTCGATCACGTCGATGCCGACGAGGATGAGGCCCATCCGCTTGAGATCCGGGCCGATGGTCTCGCAGATCTCGCGCTCGCGCGGCGTCAGATCGGTGGGCTTCGCAGCCCCGCCGCGCACCATGTTGGAACGGATATCATTGGCGGCCGGGACGCGGTTGATCGCGCCTGCCGCTTCGCCGTCGATGAGGATGATGCGCTTGTCGCCTTCCGTGATCTTCGGCAGGAAGCGCTGGATCACCCAGGGCTCGCGGAAGAGGGTGGAAAAAAGATCGTAGAGCGAGCCGAAATTCGGATCCTCGCGACCCACCTTGAACACGCTGGCGCCGCCATGTCCGTAGAGCGGCTTCATCACCACGTCGCCATGCTCGCGGCGAAACTCCTCGATTTCCGCCTTGTCGCGGGAGATCAGCGTCGGCGGCATGAGATGCGGGAACTGCGTGACGAAGATCTTTTCCGGCGCATTGCGCACATGCATGGGATCGTTCACCACGAGAGTCTTTGGGTGAATCCGTTCCAGGAAATGCGTGGCGGTGATGTATGCGAGGTCGAAAGGCGGGTCCTGACGCATGAGCACCGCGTCGACGGTCGAGAGATCGACTCGCTCCGGCTTGCCAAGCGTGAAGTGGTTGCCCTCCTCATCCCGCACCTCGATGGGGTCCACAAGCGCGACCACCTTGCCGTCATGCAGGGACAGGCGGTCGGGAGTGTAGTGCATGATCTGGTGACCTCGCCGTTGCGCCTCGAGCAGGAGCGCGAAGCCCGTATCGCCTGCGATCTTGATGCTGTTGATGTGATCCATCTGGATCGCAACGGTGAGGGTCATGATTGTGGTCTCCTGGCGCATCGTGCGGAAAAGTGGACCCGATTTTCCGCTGAAAACGATGTGCTACTCTAGAGAATGAGCATTTTTCGGCGAAGTGGTCCCGGTTCGCCATCAAAAATGCGGCACGGCAAGGAACGGAGCCGATTCCACACACGTGGAAACGGCTCCGATGAGGCGGGTTTATTGGACTGTTTCTTGAGGAAGGCAACTCTCGTGGTGCCGGAATGAACGAAAAAGAAGGAAGGGTGTTATTGAATAGCCTCGCGCCAGGCTTTCCCTGAACCCTTGCGGGTAAGCCCAAGCTCCCTCATCTGATAGGTCATGTCACGCCGCGCCCTCCTCATCATCAACGCCAAGAGCCGAAGCGGCGAATCCCAGACCAGAGCGGCCATCAAGGCCCTTGAGTCCCACGGAATCGAGCCCGTTCATGTGGAATGCGGACGGCGAGAAGACCTGTCGCCTCTCATCGTGAAGAATCGCGAAGGGGTGGATTTCGCCGTTGTCGGCGGAGGCGATGGAACGCTGAATGCGGCTGCTTTCGGTGTGATCGAGGCCGGCCTGCCGCTCGGCATCCTGCCTCTGGGAACAGCGAACGACCTGGCCCGGACCTTGGAAATCCCCTTCGATCTCGATGGTGCCGCACAGGTCATTGCCGATGGGCATACCCGCAGGATCGATCTGGGCGTCGTCAATGGCCAGCCTTTCTTCAACGTGGCGAGCCTCGGCCTCTCGGCGGAACTCGCGCAGCAACTGACCCATGACATCAAGCGCCGCTTTGGTCGGCTCGGCTATGCGCTCGTGGCCATGAAGGTGCTGGCACAGGCCAAGCCTTTTCGCGCGACGATCACGAGCGAAACCGAATCCGTGCGCGTGCGGACGTTGCAGATCGCCGTCGGCAATGGGCGCTTCTATGGTGGCGGCAATGCGGTGGAGAAGGATGCGGCCATCGACGATCAGCACCTCGATCTCTACAGCCTGGAATTCGAGCGCGCCTGGAAGCTCGCCTTCATGGCGCGCTCGTTCCGTTATGGGGAACACGGCGCCTGGAGCGAGGTGCGGGCGATCCGCGCCAAGGAGTTCGACATCCGCACAAGACGGTCGAGACCGATCAATGCGGATGGCGAGATCGTGACCCGGACGCCTGCGCATTTCTCCATCAGGCCCTGCGCCGTTACTGTGTTTGCACCTTAGCGGCGGCCACAACGGACGGCATCCTCGATGCTGCCATGCCCGAGGCCGATATCATGGAGCGTGGCATCGTCCAGGGCTGCGACCTCCCGCATGGCACGGCGGATGCGGATTTCGCGCATGACGGCCGAAAAGAAGTTCTTGAGGCCGGCAGGGCGGGGCGCCGAGGTCTCATAAGTTTCCGAGCAGGTGTTCGAAAAGGCTGACATAGCGCTCTCCTTGAGTTGATGAGGAGAGTATGGGGCTGCCACTTGCATAAGTGAAACGAATGTTCATTATATTGAGAATAATGATCCGTTATGGAGAGGGTCCATGCCCTACAATCTCGATGTCAGCCTTTTGAGGGCGTTCGTCGCCGTCGTGGACATGGGCGGCATGACCGCGGCCTCGGGGGTCCTCAATCTCACTCAGGCGGCGGTGAGCCAGCAGATCAAGCGGCTCGAGGAGACCTTGGGCGAGGAGCTCATCACCCGCGATCGGCGAGGGATGACCCTGACGAGCGCGGGCGAGCGGCTGTTCGGGCGCGCCAAGCGCCTGCTCGCCATGAACGACGAAATCTGGACCGAAATGACGACGCCGGAATTCGAGGGCGAAATCCGCCTCGGGATCCCGAGCGACATCATCACCACCTATCTGCCCACCTTCCTGAAGAGCTTCGCGCGCAGCTACCCGCGCGTGCAGATCTCGCTCAACAGCGGCTCGAGCGCCGAGCTTCGCGGGAAGCTTGCGTCCGGCAGGGTCGATGTGGTGATGGCGACCGAACTCACCTGCGATGCAGAAGGAGAGAACCTCGTGATGGATCGTCTCGTGTGGGTTGGCGCGCGGGGAGGCGAGGCGGCGTGGAAACGTCCGCTGCCGGTCTCCATCGGCTGCTCCGATTGCGCTTTTCGCGCACCGGTCCGTGAGGCTTTGCAGAAGGCCGGTATCGAATGGCGCTCGGTGTTCGATTCCACCAATACATCGGCGCAGGTTGCGACCGTTGCCGCCGATACGGCCGTGATGGCATGGATGGCATCGACCGTGCCGAGCAATCTGGAAGTGCTGGGGCCCGATACCGGCCTGCCGCTGCTTCCGCCTTTCATGGTCAATCTCTACCTGCCGAAAGGTGGCGGCAATCACATCGTGCAGGAAATGGCGCGGTTCATCCGGGACGCGGTGCGTGATCCTCGCAAGATCGCGGCTTAAGAAATCGCAAGCTCGAATGCCGACACGATGTGCTGCGGCCACCGCTTCGGCGCGATGAACACCGCATCCGCCCGCCATGTCTTTCCTTGCGCGTGAGGATGGCGTGCAAGCCATGCCCGCACGGCGCGGGAGAAGCGCTGGCGCTTGATCGCGGTGATGGACGACAGGGCATCGTCCATGAGCCCGCGCGCCTTTACCTCGACAAACACGATGGTGTCGCCGCGCGCCATGACGAGATCGATCTCGCCCCCCGCAGCCGCATAGCGGCGGGCGAGCGGACGGTAGCCTTTCGCAAGCAGGAACAGCAGCGCAACCCACTCGGCATAGTGGCCGCGCAGGAACGTTGCGCGTCGACGTTCGAGAGCTGATTCCACGCGAGTGGAATCAGCTCTCTTCTTTGTCGTGGCGCATTTTCTCGCGGCGAACCGGAACCACTTCGCCGGAAAATGCTTGCGCGCCGTCTTCATGCGTCCCGTTTCGCGAGTTCGAGAGCGCGGGCATAGACCTCGCGCTTCGGCAGGCCGAGATCTGCCGCGACGAGAGCCGCTGCATCCTTGATGGAATGGTTCTTCAAGGCTGCTTCGAGCTTGGCGTCGAGGGCGGCGTCGGCTTTTTCCGCATGCATCTCTTTCGTCGCTTCGCCGATCAGCACCACGATCTCGCCCTTCGGCGGACCTTCTTCCGCAAACTGCGCGGCGAGTTCCGGCAAGGTGCCGCGCCGGATCGTCTCGAACATCTTCGTGAGTTCGCGCGCCACGACCGCCTGCCGTTCACCGAGAATGGCGGCCGCGTCGGCCAGCATTTCAGGCAGGCGGTGCGGCCCTTCGAACAGCATCAGCGTGCCGGGGATCGAGGCGAGTTCCGCGAGTCTCGTCCGGCGCGCCGCGCTCTTCGGCGGCAGGAAACCTTCGAAGAAAAAGCGGTCCGTGGGCAGACCCGAGGCGACAAGGGCCGTGAGTACGGCGGAAGGGCCGGGAATGGGCGTCACCGGCAATCCTTCTTCGATGGCGGTCTGCACGAGCTTGTAGCCGGGATCCGACACGAGCGGCGTGCCGGCATCCGACACCAGCGCCAGAGCCTGGCCCTCGCGGATGCGGTGGACCATGCGCTCGCGCACGGCGTCGTTGGAATGTTCGTGATAGGCCACCAGCGGCGTGGTGATGCCGTAATGGGCGAGCAGCGTCTTCGTGACCCGCGTGTCTTCGGCCAGGATCGCGTCCGCCGCCGCCAGCACGTTCAGCGCCCGGAAGGACACGTCCTGCAGGTTGCCGATGGGGGTCGCGACCACGTAAAGGCCGGGCGTCAGGGGCTTGGCCTCGGCGGCAAGGCCGAAGGCGGTGAAGGTGGCGGTCCGTTCGCCCGGCTCACGCCGCCGGGTCCGGTTGTCGATTCTCTGTGTCATCACCTGTTATTCTCGCATGAATGCCCCGGCCGGCGGAAGAAGCCTTGGCTTCCCGTCCTGCCGGTCTTGGAAACAATGTTTACCTTTTCGTGCCAAGGTTGGCCGCATGTCCGATGAGCTGTTTCCAAAAGGGGGTGGAGATGGCGTCTCTTTCCGGGGCTATGGAGCAGGGCTGGCCGAGCCGGGCGGTCTTGGCTGTCATGTTGACAGGCGCACTCGCGCTGTCCGGATGCGTCGGAGCAGGCCCGACGCGGCAAACGCGGAAGGCGAGCCGACCCGCCCCGCAATCTGCGCCCTCTCAGCCCGTCTATAACGCCGATCTCCCTCCAGAGGACACTCCTGTCGGCCAGATCCAGGCCGCCCCGATGCAGGCCGCCCCTGTGGGCCCTGTGCCGGTTCAGATGCGTGGCACGACCCTCGGAAACGGCCCTGTGAAGGTCGCGCTGATCCTCCCGCTTTCCGCCCCTGGCCAGGGCTCCCTGGTGGCGCAGAGCATGCGCAACGCCGCGGATCTCGCCCTCAGCGAGTTCCAGGGCTCCGATCTCACCCTTCTCGTCAAGGACGATCGCGGCACGCCGGAAGGTGCGCAGGAAGCGGCGAGCCAGGCCGTTGCGGAAGGAGCCCAGCTCATCCTCGGTCCGCTCTTTGCCGGTTCCGTCCAGGCGGCGGGGCAGGTGACGCGCCAGGTGGGCAAGCCGCTCATCGGCTTCTCCTCCGACCGCGCCGCGGCCGCGCAGGGCGTCTATCTCCTGAGCTTCATGGTGCAGGCGGAGGTCGACCGCATCGTTGCCTTTGCGGCTGCGCAGAACCGCCGCTCCGTGGCCGCCCTGATCCCGGAGACGGCTTATGGCCGCGTGGCGGAGGCGCAGCTGCGAGACTCTGCTGCGGAAAACGGCATCCGCCTCGTCGCCGTCGAGCGCTATCCCGCCGGACAACCGCAGGAGGCCGTTCAACGCTTGGCGCGGGTGATCGGCGGGCTCGCGCCGCAGGCCAATGCGCTGTTCATTCCTGAGAACGGTGATGGATTGCCCGCCGTCGCGCAGGCGCTCCAGATGGTTCGCTTCAATGCCCAGCAGGTCAAGCCGCTCGGCACCGGTGTATGGGACGAGGCGCGCGTGTTCGGGCTGCCGACGCTTCAGGGCGGCTGGTTTGCCGCGCCGGACAAAAGGGGCTTCATGGATTTTGCCGCGCGCTATCGTGCGCGTTTCAACAGCGACCCGGTGCGTCTCGCAACGCTCTCGTACGATGCGGTGACGCTTGCCGCTGCGCTCGCCCGCATGCAGGGGCCGCAGGCCTTCAACGACAGCGTGCTGACGAATGGATCGGGCTTTGCCGGTGCCGACAGCGTGTTCCGCTTCAACCCCAACGGCACCAATGACCGCGCTCTGACCGTTCAGGAAATCCGGGGCGGCACGGCTGTCGTGATCAACGCCGCGCCGCGGACCTTGATGGCGAACAACTGATCGCATCAATAAGCTCTCACCGTCATGGCCGGGCTTGTCCCGGCCATCCCGATCTGAAAGGCGTTGCGCCTCACCGAAGCGAGATCACCGGCACAAGGCCGGTGATGACAAGGGAGACTTGCAGGATGAAGCGCAAGCGGATGAGGACCGTTTCTCTTACTTGCGCGTCAGCACCGCGCTCAGATTCGGTTTGTTGTTGAGGGTCTGGAACACCACGCAATAGCGCTCGGTCAGCTTGAGCAGCTGATCGATCTTCTCCTGCGGCGCATCCGTGTCCACCTCGAAGGAGAGGCGGATGTCCCTGAAGCCGACCGGTGCTGTCTTGTCGACGCCGAGCGTGCCGCGGAAATCGAGATCGCCCTCGGCCTTCACGGCGCCGTGGCGCAGATCGATCTCGAGAGCGGTCGCGACGGCTTTCAGCGTCACGCCCGCGCAGGCGACGAGCGCTTCGAGCAGCATGTCACCGGAGCACAGCTCCGCGCCGGAGCCGCCGGTCGCCGGGTGAAGACCCGCGACGGCAAGCGCGCGGCCGGTCTCGACCTTGCAGGCGATGTGCTGGTCATCCAGCGTGCCCTGCGCCTTCAGCGTGATGACGGCAGATTCCGGATTGCTGCGATATTGATCCTTCAGCGGTGCCTGCAGAGCGCGCAGTTCGGTCGAGTCCATGATGCCTGTCCTTAAATGATCTACCACCACAATGCGGCAGCCTGCCGGTCGCGTTCCCGCTGCGGCTGCTGTTGAGATGGGTTGAGGGAATGATCGAGCGCCGTCAAGACGCGGCGCACCGAATTCTCGAAAGGAAGGCCCGTCTTGTCGCGCGGGCGCGACAGCGTGAGGGGCAATTCATCGAAGATGCGGCCGGGTTTCGGCTGCATGACGACGGCGCGATCCGCGAGCGTCACGGCCTCCTGCACATCGTGCGTCACGAGAACGACGGTCGGGCGCGTTTCCTCCCACAATCCGAGCAGGTGCTCATGCAGGCTCGCGCGGGTGAAGGCATCGAGCGCGGAGAAGGGCTCATCCAGCAGAAGCACTTTCGGGTTGGTTACGAAGGCCCGGGCAATCGCCACGCGCTGCTGCTGTCCGCCGGAGAGATCGCGCGGCCAGCGCTTGGCGTGCTCGGACAGGCCGACCTTGCCGAGCGCATGCTCGACGCGCGCTTTGCGCTCGTTCGCGCCGATGTGCTCGAGACCGAAGGCAATGTTGTCGAAAACCGACAGCCATGGCAGCAGGCGCGGCTCCTGGAATACGATGCCGACGGAAGGGTGCGGACCGGAGAGCACTTCGCCGTCGAGCCGGATCGCGCCGGCGCTTGCGCGGTCAAGACCGGCGATCAGGCGCAGCAACGTCGTTTTACCGCAGCCCGATCCGCCGATCAGCGAGACGATCTCGCCTTCGCGGACGGAGAGGTTGATGTCGAAGAGTGCGCGTGTGCCGTCGGCATAAGTTTTGGAGAGGTGTTCGAGTTCGAGCATCAGAGCCTCTCCCGCACGGTGTCCTGCCAGCGCACGAGCGGCTTGGTGAGAAGAACGAGCAGGCTGTCCGCGAGCTTGCCGAGAAGCGCGAAGGCGATGATGGCGGCAAGGATCTGATCGGGCTTGCCCATCTGCTGTCCGTCGACGAGCAGATAGCCGAGACCCTCGGAGGCGCCCATGAATTCGGCCGCAACCACGAACATGAAGCCGAGGCCCAGTCCTGAGCGCAGCGCGATCACCGCCTCGGGCAGAACGGCAGGGAGCAGAATGCGCTTGGCGAGCTTGAAGCGCGAGAGGCGGAATACCTGGCCCACTTCCACGAGCTTGCGGTCGACGGAGAGGATCGCGCCGGCAATGCCGAGATAGACGGGGAAGAACACGCCGACCGCGATCAGCGCCACTTTCGAGGCTTCGAAAATGCCGAGCCAGAGAATGAAGAGCGGCACCCAGGCGATCGAAGGAATGGCGCGGAGCGCCTGAAGCGTCGGATCGAGCAGGCGGCGAGCCGTTTCGCTGGAACCGGAGAGCGCACCGAAGACGATGCCGGCGACGGCGCCGATGACGAAGCCGGTGAGGACGCGCCAGAGCGTGGTCCAGACATGCGTCCAGAGTTCGCCTGTCTCGGCCAACGACCAGAGCGTGGCGAAGATGCGGCTCGGCGGCGGGACGAGGCGGCCCTGCGCGAGGCCGAAGCGCACCGCGGCTTCCCAGAGAAGCGCCACGGCGATGGGTAATAAAAAGCCGAGAAGGATGCGCCAGTCGAAGGCGCGCCGCTTCTCGGCAAGGGAAGGGGCCGCGAGAGCGGCGGCACCCTGTTGGGAGGACCAGGCGGAAGCTGCGATTTCGCCTGTCACGGCGCTCTCCCGTGATGAAGTCATTAGCGAGCCGCTGTGGCGAAGCGGCGGTCGATGAGAGCATCGACGGTCGCCTGCACATTCGTGTCGGCGGGCACCACTCCGGCCTGCTGCAGGGCAAGGCCCGCGGCGATGATCGTGTCAGCCTGCGGCTGGCCGATGGTGGAATGCGTGAGTTCCGTGCGCTGCAGCTGACGCTCGATCACCGCCTCCGGAAGCTTGGTGTAGGTGACGAGAGTCTTCTTCAGCTCCTGCGGGTTGGCGAGAGCATATTGGCGGGCTTCTTCGTAGGCCTTCAGCACGCGGCTCACGAGAGCCGGATTGTCCTTCGCGAAAGCCTCCGACACGTTCAGCACACCCCAGGTGTTGGCACCCGCGTTGCGATAGAAGAGCTTCGCGCCGCTTTCTTCTTCAGCAGCCGCCATCATCGGGTCGAGACCAGCCCAGGCATCCACGTCGCCGCGCTCGAGAGCCGTGCGGCCATCGGGATGCTGAAGCAGAACGAGCTTCACGTCCTTCTCGGTGAGCTTGGCTTCCTGCAGGGCGCGCACCAGGAAGATGTGCGGATCGGTGCCGCGGGTGACGGCGATGCGCTTGCCCTTCAGGTCCTCGACCTTGGTGATGCCCGTGTCCTTGCGGGTGACGAGGGCGGTCCATTCGGGGCGGGAATAGACGTAGATCGATTTGATCGGATTGCCGTTGATCTTGGCGATCAGGGCGGCGGCGCCTGCGGTGGAGCCGAAATCGATGGAGCCGGCATTGAGGAACTCAAGGGCCTTGTTGGAGCCGAGCGACTGCACCCAGCGGACGGTGATGCCGTCCTTCTCCAGTTCCTTTTCCAGGAATCCTTTGTCCTTCAGGACGAGGCTCACCGGATTGTAGGTGGCGAAATCGATTTTGATCTCCTTGACCTGCGCGAAGGCGCCGGTGGCGAAGGAGGTCAGGCCGGTCGCAAGGGAGGCGGCGAGGAGGAGGCGGCGTGTCAGGCTCATGTCTTTCATCCCATGTTTGGCGCATGGGAGCTTGAACCTGTGGTTCTCAAGGCGCCCGGCGCTTTAGCTGTACTTGTTTCGCGCCCGCAAGCTGCATGCTCAAATCGGCGCGTGTTCTTTTTATGGAACGATTAGTTTTTCCAGTCAAACGAAATTTCATATAAAGAACACTCTATCCGTCTTACCGGATAAGTCGAGTCCTCCCTTGGGGGGAGGCCTCGGGAGTGATAAGCCAGAACGAGTTTCGACGATGGTTGTTCCATGCCGCTCCAGACCCCTGATGCTATCCTGACGGCTCTCGGCGACAAGCCGCTCCGCGATGCGGGGGAGTTGCGGGCCAGGCTCGTGCCCGAACTCAAGCTCTACCTTGAAGAGGGAAGGGCGAGGGGGGAGCAGCAGCTTCTCGATGCCCAGGACGGCCTTGTCTGCGCCAAGTATCTCTCGACGCATATGGACGATCTGGTCCAGCTCGTGCACGACGCGGTGGTGCGGCACCTCTATCCTGCCGAGAACCCGTCATCGGGCGAGCGCATCGCCGTAGTGGCGACCGGCGGCTACGGACGCGGAACGCTGGCGCCGGGCTCGGATGTCGATCTGCTTTTTCTCCTTCCCTACAAGCAGACCGCATGGAGCGAGAGTGTCGTCGAGGGAATCCTCTATGTGCTGTGGGACCTCAAGCTCAAGGTCGGTCACGCCACCCGCTCGGTGGAGGACTGCATTCGCGAGTCCAGAGCCGACATGACGATCCGCACGGCGCTCCTCGAAGCTCGCTTCCTCTTTGGCGACAAAGCCTTATTCGACGATCTCGTGCAGCGCTTCGACAAGGAGATCGTCGCGACATCCGCCGCGGAATTCGTGGACGCGAAACTGAAGGAACGCGATGCGCGCGTGGCGAAGGCCGGGGCGTCGCGTTACCTCGTCGAGCCCAACGTGAAGGACGGCAAGGGTGGGCTTCGCGACCTCAACACGCTCTTCTGGATCGGCAAATACGTCTATCAGGTGAAGAAGCCGAAGGAGCTCGTGAAGGCGGGCCTCTTCACGCCCGAGGAGTTCAAGCTCTTCCAGCGCTGCGAGGAGTTTCTGTGGCGCGTGCGCTGCCATATGCATTTCGCAACCGGTCGCGCCGAGGAGCGCCTCACCTTCGACCTGCAGCGCGTCATCGCCGAGCGCATCGGTTTCACGCCGCGCAGCGGCTTGTCCTCGGTCGAGCGCTTCATGAAGGCTTACTTCCTCATCGCCAAGGACGTGGGTGACCTGACCGCCATCGTCTGCGCGGAGCTCGAGGCACGCCAGACGAAGAAGCGGCCCATGCTCGATCGGATGCTCGGACGCTTCCGCCGTCGCCGTGGCGGCGCGCTCGCGGGGAACGACTTCATCATCGACAATAACCGCATCAACGTGAAGAACGAGGATGTGTTCGGACGCGATCCCGTCAACCTGATCCGCCTGTTCTGGCTGGCGGACAAGCATAATCTGGCCATTCATCCCGACGCCACGCGGCTTGCCACGCGTTCGTTGAAGCTCATCGGGCAGAACCTCCGCCGCGACCCCGAGGCGAACAAGCTCTTCCTCGACATCATCACCTCCAAGAATGCTCCGGAGGTGGTTTTAAGACACATGAACGAGGCGGGCGTGCTCGGCCGCTTCATTCCCGATTTCGGCCGCATCGTCGCGATGATGCAGTTCAACATGTATCATCACTATACGGTGGACGAGCATCTCATCCGCTCCATCGGTGTGCTCACGGAAATCGAGGCGGGTCAGCTCGGCGGCGAGCATCCGCTCGCCCATCAGATTTTCAGTACGATCAAGAACCGCCGCGCACTCTATGTCGCCGTGTTCCTGCACGATATCGCCAAGGGGCGCCCGGAGGATCATTCGACTGCGGGCGCCGCAATCGCGCGCAAGCTCGGCCCGCGCTTCGGGTTGACGGATGCGGAAACGGATACCGTGGCGTGGCTTGTCGAGCATCACCTGCTCATGTCGAACACGGCGCAGAGCCGCGATCTGTCGGACCCCTCCACCATCAAGAGCTTCGCCGATGTGGTGCAGACCATGGAGCGGTTGAAGCTTCTTCTCGTGCTCACGATCGCGGACATCAAGGCCGTAGGCCCCGGCACATGGACGGGCTGGAAGGGCCAACTGCTGCGCACGCTCTATTACGAAACCGAAGTGCTGCTCGGCGGTGGCGCGGCGGATGTCGCGCGCTCGGATCGCGTGCGCTTTGCGCAGGAACAGCTGCGCACAGCGCTTCCTGATTGGTCGGACGCGGAATTCGAGCAATATGCGGCGCGCCACACGCCGGCCTATTGGCTGAAGACTGATGATGAGCGGCGCGTGAAGCAGGCGCATTTCGTGCGCGCCGCCGAGAGAGATGGACGCACGGTCACCACCTGCTACGAAACCGATCACTTCCGCGGTGTCACCGAACTGACGGTCCTCTCGCCCGACCATCCGCGTCTGCTCGCCATCGTCACCGGCGCCTGCGCGGCGGCGGGCGGCAACATCGTGGATGCGCAGATCTTCACGACCACGGACGGCATGGCGCTCGACACTATCGTACTCTCGCGCGCCTTCGATCGGGATGAGGACGAGCTGCGCCGCGCGGAGCGTGTGGCCAAGGCCATCGAGCGGGCGCTGAAGGGAGAGGTGAAGATTGCCGATCTCGTGGAGAGCAAGCGGCCGTCCAAGCCTCCTTCACGGGCCTTCAACGTGCCGCCCGAAGTCATCATCGACAACTCTCTGTCGAGCCGCCAGACCGTCATCGAGATCTCCGGGCTCGACAGGCCGGGCCTGCTCTACGATCTCACGACGGCGCTCGGAAAGCTCAACCTCAACATCGCCTCCGCCCATATCGTGACCTTCGGCGAGAAGGCGGTGGACGTGTTCTATGTGACGGATCTGACGGGCACCAAGGTGACCCATGCCGGCCGCCAGGCCACGATTCGCCGGACCCTGCTCGATGTGTTCAAGACCGAGGAAGCGGAGCAGCCCCAGAAGCGGAGCGCTTGATTTGTGAGCGCTTCGACCTGATATGTGCCCTGACCCTTTCCCTATACCAGTTGATCGACCATGAATCCGAACGATACGGAAAACCAAAACATGAATCCCCAGGCCGAGCCCGCCAATGGCGCCGAGACCGAGGCTGCGGCTGCGCCCCAGGCTGACCCGGTGGCCGTTCTCGAGGCTGAAAAGGCCGATCTGAAGGACAAGCTCCTGCGCCTCATGGCGGACATGGAGAACCTGCGCCGCCGCACCGAGCGCGAGATGGCCGATGCCCGCACCTATGCGGTGGCCAATTTCGCCCGCGACATGCTGAACGTGGCCGATAACGTCCGCCGCGCCATCGAGAGCGTTCCGGAGGATGCGAGGGCCTCCGCCGAGGGCGCCTTCAAGGGCCTCATCGAGGGCATTGATCTCACTGAGCGCGACCTTCTCAAGACCCTGGAGCGCCACGGCGTGAAGAAGCTCGACCCTCAGGGCCAGAAGTTCGATCCGAACGTCCATCAGGCCATGTTCGAGGTGCCGAATCCTGATGTGCCGAGCGGCACGGTCGTGCAGGTGGTCCAGTCCGGTTATGTGATCGGCGACCGCGTGCTGCGTCCGGCTCTTGTCGGCGTGGCAAAGGGCGGCCCCAAGGCCCCGGCCAACGGCGCGGGCTCCGAGGCCGCCGAGAATCCTTCCTCTGCCTCTTAAGTGAACCTTCTCCAGCACATTCCTTTTGAAGCCATCGGCGTCGCCGTCTTCGCGCTCACGGGCGCGTTGATGGCGGCCCGCAAGGGCATGGACCCGTTCGGCTTTGCCCTTCTTGCCACTCTCACAGGCGTGGGCGGCGGGACCGTGCGGGACCTGCTTATCGGCATACGGCCCGTCTTCTGGGTGGGCGATCCCTCCGATGTGCTGGTCTGCCTGATCGTGGCCGAGACCGTCTTCGCCCTCGGCCCGAAGCGTGTCGCCGCCTTGGAGGGCGGGCGGCGCGGCCGCGTGCTCCTTTGGGCGGATGCCCTGGGGCTCGCACTCTTTGCCATCACCGGCACGGTCAAGGCTCTGGCCGCCGGCGTCCCGGCCCTGTCCGCCATTGCGCTCGGCACGATCACGGCCACCTTCGGCGGCATCATCCGCGATATCTTCGCAGGCATCACGCCGCTCGTCCTGCGGCAGGAAATCTATGTCACGGCGGCAGCCCTGGGTGCCGCCGTTGCCGTCACCCTGCAGGCCATCGGCCTCCCGCTCTCCTTAAGCATG
The DNA here is from genome assembly GCF_052658925.1 of Microvirga medicaginis. Classification (NCBI taxonomy): domain Bacteria; kingdom Pseudomonadati; phylum Pseudomonadota; class Alphaproteobacteria; order Hyphomicrobiales; family Methylobacteriaceae; genus Microvirga; species Microvirga medicaginis. Next base: position 43,920 of record NZ_JBQWEL010000006.1, read on the forward strand.
GCAGCAGGTTTTACCGCCGCCTTCGGATTGCGGGCACTGGCCATCCTGCGCGGATGGTCTCTCCCGACCTTCCCAAGCCGGGGGTAGTGTTCTCAAAAGTTCGTCTCGATCCCGTCGGCGATGGCGCGGAAGCGCGGCAGGTTCTGATCCCGCTGCTCTTCGCGCGTGAGGCCGACCATGCGCACGTAACGGTCGCCGTCGAAGCGGATCGACTGCATCACGACGATAGGCTGGCCCGATTCCGCCTCGACCGCACGGGCGACGATCTCATGCCAGTCCTGACCCTTCAGGCGGAAGGATTCCGAGCGCTCGATGCGGATGTCTTTCAGCACCTGGTTCGAATAGAGGGCGGCCTGGGCGAATTGCTTGCGCCGCTCGCCGGGAGGCGGCGGGGGCTGGAGGGAGGCCGCCAGGATCATGATCGGCTGCTCCACGGACTTGATCGTGTCCTTCGGACCGTCGGTGAACAGCACGGAATTGCCGGCCATCACCCGCACCGGCCTGAAACCGGCCTTCTCGCCGAGACGGAAGGGCAGGGCGGAGACCTGCTCGTCGAGCGACACGTCACGGCGCAGGGCGACGCTTTTGAGGGCATCGCGAATCTGCGAATCGCTGTAGCCGTCCTGGCCGCCGTGGACCTGGGCCACCACGAGGCCGGTCATGGCGTCATCCTTGACCACGAGGAGCCATTTGCGACCCATCTCTGGCCTGGTCATGGTGCCGCTGACGAGAATGGCATTCTTGGAGCCGAGCTTCACATCCTCGCGGGACTTCACGTCCAGGCCCTGCTTCTTCAGCACTTCCTTGGTGAGCCCGGAGGAGAGCTGATTGAAGGCCTGGGGCGGCATTTCCGCGAAGGTGATCACAGCGGCCCGCTCCTCGTTCTCGAAACCGCTGAAGCGCTTGGACAAGGCCATGTCCTGCGGCGGAACAAGTCCGATTCGCGAGGCGGGCGGGAAAACGGGCTCGGCGGCGGAAGCCGCCTGGGCGGACAGAACTAGACCGAATGCGGTGGCGACAAGAGCTTTCATGGAGGCCCCTTGAGCGTTCTTGATGGTTATCAGGCTAGAGCATCAGACCCAAAAGTGGAAACCACTTTTGGGATCGATCTGATGCTCGCTTCCTTTGATAAGCGCATCGTTTTGAGCGGAAAACCGGGTCCACTTTTCACTGACGTGGCCCTGCGGGTCCGCACGATGCGCTAAAGCGGCTTTTCCACTTTGCGCAAGGTGAGATTGAGCCGTCCCGCATGCGACAGCAGGTCCGAGGAGTGAGGGATCAGCCGGTCGATTCCATGATGGATCAGGCGCGCCGGCCCTCCGAACACGATTGCGTCGCCGGATTTGAGCCGGATGGAGCGGGTTGGATCCTTGCGCTCCAGCCCGCCATAGCGAAACAGGGCGGTATCACCCAGGGACAGTGAGACGACGGGAGCGTCGAACTCCTCCTCGTCCTTGTCCTGGTGCATCCCCATGCGCGCCGTGGGCTCGTAGAAGTTGATCAGGCAGGCATCGGGCGGGTGCGGATAGCCGCTCACCTCGTCCCAGGCCTTGAGCACCTGATCGGGCATGGCAGGCCAGGGCTGGCCGGTCTCGGGATGGGTGGGCTGATAGCGGTAGCCCTCGACATCCGAGACCCAGCCGAGACGCCCGCAATTGGTCATGCGCACCGAGAAGGGCTTGCCCGTGCGCGGCATGCGCGGCGTGAAGAGGGGAGCAGCCCTTGTAATCTCGCGCAAGGCTTCGAGAAGCTGCTCCTGCGCAGGGCGGTCCAGGTAATCCGGGTAGTAGGTGAGGCCGGGGCTCAGGGTGATGGCAGTCATGGGACGACTTTGAAGGATGCAGCCTCACTCGTCATCCCCGGCCTTGTGCCGGGGATCCACGTCTTCAAGCCGCTGCGATTCCCAAAACGTCATGGCCGGGTCAAGCCCGGCCATGACGTTGGAAATGCCATGACGTGAGAAAACGAATGCGGCCATGATGCCATCGACAGGTCGCCGTTAAGCTTCCAACACCTTCTTATCGGCGACGGTGGTGTCACCATTGAGCTTGTAGACCAGCGGAATACCGGTCGCGAGTTCGAGGCTGGGGATCGTCTTGGCGGTCAGGCCGTCGAGCACCATCACGAGGGCACGGAGGGAATTGCCGTGGGCTGCCACGAGCACACGCTCGCCGCGCATCACGCGGGGCAGGATCTCGCGGATGTAATAGGGCAGCACGCGGGCCACCGTGTCCTTCAGACTCTCGCCGCCGGGCGGGGGCACGTCGTAGGAGCGGCGCCAGATGTGGACCTGATCCTCGCCCCAGCGCTTGCGGGCATCGTCCTTGTTGAGGCCGGAGAGATCGCCGTAATCGCGCTCGTTGAGCGCCTGGTCGGCAAAGGTCTTCAGATCCGGCTGGCCGATCTCTTCCAGGATCAGCTTGCAGGTGGCTTGAGCGCGCGACAGGTCGGAGGTGAAGGCGACATCGAACTGCACGCCCATCTCCTTGAGGCGACGGCCGGCATTGCGCGCCTCCTCGATGCCGAGATCGGTCAGGCCCGGATCCTTCCAGCCGGTGAACAGATTCTTGAGGTTCCATTCGCTCTGGCCATGGCGGGCAAGCACAAGAAGGCGATCCATCTCTTTAGCGTCTCCGTAATCTCGTGGTGGGTGGTGTCTTAGAGATCTTTGAGGCCAAGCACATCGGCAATGGTGTAAAGCCCGGGCTTCTTGTCGAAGCCCCAGAGCGCGGCCTTTACCGCGCCGCGGGCGAAGATGCTGCGATCCTCGGCCCGGTGCGACAGCTCCAGGCGCTCGCCGGTGCCTGCGAAGATCACCGTATGATCGCCGACGACCGAGCCGCCGCGCAGGGTTGCAAAGCCGATATCGCCGGCATTGCGTGCGCCGGTATGCCCGTCGCGGCTGCGCACCGAGCGCTCCTTCAGGGAAACTTTCCGGCCTTCGGCAGCCGCCTCGCCGAGGAGAAGCGCCGTGCCGGAGGGGGCATCCACCTTCATGCGGTGATGCATTTCGAGGATCTCGACATCGAAGTCTTCGCCCAGCGTCGCAGCGACCTTCCGCACGAGGCCTGCGAGCAGGTTCACGCCCATCGACATGTTGCCGGACTGGATGATGCGCGCGTGCCGGGCGGCGGCTTCGAGCTTGGTGAAATCGTCGTCCTGCAGGCCGGTGGTGCCGATCACATGCACGATGCGCGCCTGGGCGGCGAGGCCGGCAAAGGACACGCTGGCGGCCGGCGACGTGAAGTCGAGAACGCCGTCGGCCTTGGCGAAGACGGGGAGGGGATCGGCCGTCACGCTGACGCCGAGCGGGGAGAGGCCGGCAAGCGCCCCCGCATCCTGGCCGAGCGCATGGGAGCCCTCGCGCTCGATGGCCCCGACGAGGCGGCAGCCTTCCGTCTCGGCCACGGTCTTGATGAGCATGCGCCCCATGCGCCCGGCCGCTCCGACCACGACAAGTCGCATTTCGCTCATGCTCGTTCTCCTATTTGCCTGCGCAAGGCATATAGCGGCTTAAGCCATCTTCGAGAATGCCCTTTGTCGTCATGGCCGGACTTGTTCCGGCCATCCCGATTCATGAGAGCGTGGCGCTTCAGGTAATCGAGATCACCGGCACAAGGCCGGTGATGACGTGAGAGATCTCAACCCGGCTGCGGGCCCTCATAACCCTCGATGATGATGATGTCGGCCACCGCATGACCGTCCCGCTCGGCTTTTGCGGCCTGGTACTCGGGCGAGTCCCAGCAGGCCAGAGCCGCCTCAAAGGTCGGGAACTCGATCACCACGTTGCGGGCGCGCGCCTCGCCCTCCGCCACGCGGTAGCCGCCGCCGCGGACCAGGAAGCGGGCTCCGAACTTGGCGAACGGCACGGCATTGGCCTTCACATAATTCTGATAGGCATCCGGGTTCGAAACGTCGACCCGGCCGATCCAATAACCCTTCGGCATCGCTTTAGGCTCCTTCCACCAACACGAACTCGGCGACGCATGCGCCCTCGCGCTTGGCCTTCGCCGCCTGATATTCAGGAGAGTTGTAATAGGTTCGGGCCTGCTCGACGGAATCGAATTCGATCACCACGTTGCGGGGACGAGCCTCACCCTCCAGTGCTTCGTAGGCTCCGCCGCGCACCAGCGGGCGTCCGCCATATTGCTTGATCGCCTCCGTCGCACCCTTCGCATATTCGGCATAGGCCTCCGGATTGGTGACGGTGACGCGGGCGATGACATAGCCTTTGGGCATGGAGCGGTCCTCTTTGTTGGGGTGGGGCAGCGAAAGCCAGGAGACGCGATGCGTCAAGCGATGGCTTCGCTCATTTCCTTGATTATGGCTTCAGTCGCCGCGCGCGGGTCGGTGGCCTTCACGATGGGGCGCGCGACCACGAGATGCGTGGCGCCGTTGCGGATGGCGTCGCCCGGCGTGACGATGCGCTTCTGGTCGCCTGCTTCTGCCCCCGCCGGGCGAATGCCGGGGGTGACGACAAGGCGATCAGGTCCCACGATGGAGCGCACGTGCGCGGCTTCCGTGGCCGCGCAGACGATGCCGTCAATGCCGATGTCGCGTGCCTGACCGGCTCGGCGGGCAACGAGTTCCGCGGCCGACACGGGCGCATAGCCCGCCTCGAGGAGGTCGTTATCGTCGTAAGACGTGAGCACCGTGACGGCGAGGATCTTCAGATTCGATCCTGCCTTTCCGGCAACGGCGGCGCGCATGGTCTGCGGATAGGCGTGCACCGTGAGGAACGTAACGCCCATGCGTGCGATGGAGCGCACGCCTTCTTCCACCGTGTTGCCGATGTCGTGCAGCTTGAGATCGAGAAAGATCTTCTTGCCCTGGCCGATCAGCTCGCGCGCGAATTCAAAGCCGCCGGCATAAGCGAGCTGATAGCCGATCTTGTAGAAGGTGCCCGCATCGCCGATGCGCGTGACGATGGACCGTGCTTCCTCGACGCTTCCGACATCGAGGCCAATGATGAGCCTGTCGCGAATGTCTCCCCCTGAAACGGGATTCGTGGAAGGAGACACGCTGTTGCTCATGGATGATTGACCTTGTTGTAGACCCAGACGCGGGCAGGGGGCAGGTTGCGCCAGATGCGATTGGAGGCTCTGGCCTTATACGCTTGCGAACGCGCCGGAATCGGCGGCACGACGGCATAGGTGAACTGAATGAAGGGCGCGTTCGGATGCATCAGCGCCTGCGCGGCCTCGAGAAGATCCAGGCGCTGGTCCATCGGCTTGGTGAAGAGCGGCAGGCTCGACACGGTGGCGGCCGCAGGCTGGTTGAGGATGCCGGACAATGTTTCCTTGAGATCGTAGGCGTCGCCCTGGATGATCGTCGCCTTGGGGAAGCGGCGCTTCAGGAGCTGGCAGAATTCGGGATTGAACTCGACGAGGATCAGTCGCTCCTGCTCCACGCCGCGCCGGATCAGGGCGTCGGTCACCGGACCCGTGCCGGGGCCCAGCTCGATGACGGGCCCCGGAATGCGGGGATCGACGTAGGAGGCCATGGTCCGCGCCAGGATCTTGCCCGAGGGCGTCACGGCGCCGACGACAAGCGGTCGTTCGAGCCAGGAGCGCAGGAACCGGGCTTCGTCCTGAAAGCGGTCCTTCTTGAAGGGGAGTTTCCGGGTCGTGGGCCGTTGGGACGACTGAAGCACTGGGAAGACCCCTCAAGCGGGCGGATCACAAGGGTTGTTTAGAACTCAAAGGAAAGCAGCGTCAAGTTAGCTTGATCCGCCAAGCCCATCGAGGAACTCGCGGAAGCGCGAGAAGAAGCCTGAGCTTTCCGGGTGGTTCTCCTTCGAGCATTCCCTGTCGAACTCCTCGAGAAGCTCGCGCTGGCGCTTGGTGAGTTTCTGCGGGGTTTCCACAACAACCTGGATGTAGAGATCGCCCACATCGCGCGAGCGCAGCACCGGCATGCCCTTGCCCCTCAGGCGGAACTGCTTGCCGGTCTGAGTGCCTTCGGGAACCTTCACGAGAGCCTCGGAGCCGCCCAGGGTCGGCACGCTGAACTCGCCGCCGAGCGCTGCCGTCACCATGGAGATCGGCACGCGGCAGAACAGGTCCGCGCCGTCGCGCTGGAAGAACGGATGCGGCTTGATGGAGAGGAAAATGTAGAGGTCGCCCGCAGGGCCGCCGCGCAGGCCCGCCTCGCCTTCGCCCGCCAGGCGAATGCGCGTTCCATCTTCGACGCCGGCCGGGATGTTGACCGAGAGCGTGCGCTCGCGCGTGACACGGCCCGCGCCGCCGCAAGCCGCGCACGGATCGTCGATCACCTCGCCGCGCCCATGGCAGTTCGGGCAGGTCCGCTCGATGGAGAAGAACCCTTGAGTGGCCCGTACGCGGCCCGCTCCGCCGCAGGTGGGGCAGGTCTTCGGCTTCGAGCCCGGCTTCGCACCGGTGCCTGAGCAGGCCTCGCAGGTGATGGAGGTGGGAATCTTCAGCTCGGCGGTCTTGCCATGGAACGCATCGTCGAGGGTGATTTCGAGATTGTAGCGCATGTCCGCGCCACGCTCGCGGCCGCCCGTTCCGCGGCCTCGGCCGCGTCCGCCCGCATCGCCGAAGAAGTTTTCGAAGATGTCCGACATGAAGTCGGAGAAATCGCCGCCGAAGCCCGGACCCGCGCCGCCGCCATTGGCGAAGGCCGCATGGCCGTAGCGGTCGTAAGCCGCGCGCTTCTGCGCGTCGGAGAGGGTCTGGTAGGCCTCGTTGATTTCCTTGAACTTGACCTCGGCCTCGTGGTCGCCCGGGTTGCGGTCCGGGTGATACTGCATCGCGAGCTTGCGGAAAGCGGATTTCATCTCCGCTTCGGTCGCGGTCCTCGTAACGCCGAGAACGTCGTAGTAATCGCGCTTGGACATGTCAGGCGCCCCTGGGAGCACACAAGCGCTCCGTCATATTGCCGATCAGATTCCGGCGCTCGAAGCGGCCTGCAGCATCGTGATGATGGGTCGATGGATCGGTCATTGTTGTTTCAAGCCGTTTCACGAAAACGGCACCCGGCCATGAAACCGGGTGCCGAATTCTCTTAAGACGTGCGCATCGTTTTAAGCGCGCTTCTTCTTGTCACCCTCGTCGACTTCCTGGAAGTCGGCATCGATGACGTCGTCCTTCTTGGTCTCTTCGCCGCTCGATGCCTGCTCGCCGCCTTCGCCAGCGTTGGCTTGAGCCGCGTACATGGCCTCACCCAGCTTCATGGAAGCCTGCATCAGGTCTGTGGTGCGGGCCTTGATGACTTCAGCGTCCTCACCGGCAAGAGCCTGCTTGAGCGCATCGATGGCGGTCTGGATGCCCTGCTTGTCCGACTCGGAGACCTTGTCGCCGTACTCGGTGAGCGACTTCTCGGTGGCGTGGACAAGGCTTTCGCCCTGGTTCTTCGCCTCGACGACTTCGCGACGCTTCTTGTCTTCCTCGGCGTGAGCCTCGGCGTCCTTCACCATCTTCTCGATGTCGGCATCCGACAGACCGCCCGAGGCCTGGATGCGGATCTGGTGCTCCTTGCCGGTGGCCTTGTCCTTCGCCGTGACGTTCACGATGCCGTTCGCGTCGATATCGAAGGTCACTTCGATCTGCGGCACGCCGCGCGGTGCAGGCGGAATGCCCACGAGATCGAACTGGCCGAGCAGCTTGTTGTCCGCCGCCATTTCGCGCTCGCCCTGGAAGACGCGGATGGTCACCGCATTCTGGTTGTCTTCCGCGGTCGAGAAGACTTGGCTCTTCTTCGTCGGGATCGTGGTGTTGCGCTCGATCAGGCGGGTGAACACGCCGCCGAGCGTCTCGATGCCGAGCGAAAGCGGGGTCACGTCGAGGAGCAGAACGTCCTTCACGTCGCCCTGGAGCACGCCCGCCTGGATCGCCGCGCCGATGGCCACGACCTCATCCGGGTTCACGCCCTTGTGGGGCTCCTTGCCGAAGAAGTTCTTCACCACTTCCTGGATCTTCGGCATGCGGGTCATGCCGCCGACCAGGACCACCTCGTCGATGTCGCCGGCGGAGATGCCAGCATCCTTGAGGGCCTTGCGGCAGGGCTCGATGGTCTTCTGCACGAGATCGTCCACGAGCTGCTCGAACTTGGCGCGCGAGAGCTTGAGGGCGAGGTGCTTCGGACCGGACGCATCCGCCGTGATGTAGGGCAGGTTGATTTCGGTCTGGGAGGCCGAGGACAGCTCGATCTTCGCCTTTTCGGCGGCTTCCTTCAGGCGCTGAAGGGCGAGCTTGTCCTTGGTGAGGTCGATGCCCTGCTCCTTCTTGAACTCGGCCGCGAGGTACTCGACGAGGCGCATGTCGAAGTCTTCACCGCCGAGGAAGGTATCGCCGTTGGTGGACTTCACCTCGAACACGCCGTCGCCGATCTCGAGGATCGACACGTCGAAGGTGCCGCCGCCGAGGTCGTAGACCGCAATCATGCCGGACTGCTTCTTGTCGAGGCCGTAGGCCAGCGCCGCAGCGGTCGGCTCGTTGATGATGCGCAGAACCTCAAGGCCGGCGATCTTGCCCGCGTCCTTGGTGGCCTGGCGCTGGGCGTCGTTGAAATAGGCGGGAACCGTGATGACGGCCTGCGTCACCGGCTGGCCGAGATAGGCTTCCGCGGTTTCCTTCATCTTCTGCAGGGTGAAGGCGGAAATCTGCGACGGCGAATATTGCTTGCCGTCGGCTTCGACCCAGGCGTCGCCGTTCGGACCCTTGATGATGTGATACGGAACGAGGCCCATGTCCTTCTTGGTCATGGGGTCGTCGAAGGTGCGCCCGATCAGGCGCTTGATGGCAAAGAAGGTCCGCGACGGGTTCGTGACCGCCTGGCGCTTGGCCGGCTGGCCGACGAGGCGCTCGCCCTCATCGGTGAAGGCGACGATGGACGGAGTCGTCCGGGTGCCTTCCGCGTTTTCGATAACTTTGGGCGTCGTGCCTTCCATGACAGCGACGCAGGAATTGGTGGTGCCGAGGTCGATACCGATGACCTTACCCATGGCGGGATCCCTCACTTTCAAGCAGACCGCCGAGCCCTAAAAGCAGCTCGGCCCATGGCTTACATGTTGAATGACTTAAACAGGACGCCCCCGAACGGAACTGCCCTGCAGGCGCTGATATAAGAAGGGGTTTCAAGCGCTGCAAGACGATCCTGACGGCTAGTTGGCTTCAATTTATCGGAGCCGGACCCTGTTGCATGGCTGCAATAGGAGTGAGAGGTGGGAAAAGGCTGAGCGTTCGGTTAGGGCCTCTTTTTTCGATCCTGCGCCGGCGGGGTTGGCTCTCCGGATTCCTCCCGGAGATGGGCCCAAGCCCTCGTGACAATGTCCATGGCCGGAGTTTCGGCCATCCGGGACGGCCTCGCCTCAGGATTCATGTCCAGATAGGCTCCGACGAGATGGTAGCCGATGGTGTAGCCTGCCCAGCGCGGGATGAGGCCGATGGAATCGCAGCCATGGCCTCCGAAGAACCAAAGATGATGATCGTAATCTGAGCGGCCAAAAGCCTCCTCGGCCTGCCGGAGCAGGGCGGGCCATTGCCCGGGTCCGAGAGCATGGTCCCACAGCTGGCCGTCGCCCCCGTTGACCTCGCGGTCGAAGTGATCCGCCAATCCTTCGCTGACAAGGGCCTCGGCGAGGGTGGTCCCATACCCGACACTGCGAAACCGGAGGCAGTGATGAAACTCATGGGTCAGGATGCGAATGAAATCACCCGCTTTCAGACTTGCTTCGAAATGGGGATTGTCCGGATCGAGGGTAATCGCCATGCAGCTTCGGCGAGGGGTGAATCCGGTCAATCCGAGTTCCGGAATGGTTTCGCCCCTCAGGCGCTGGATCACGACATCGACGGGCGGCATGTCAATGTCCGGAGCAAGGCAGGTGGCGATGCGTTGCTCGGCCATCCGGGCCGATGCCTCCAAATGTTCGCGCCAAGGCCGGAGGCTCCCTTCGGCTTCGAGAAAGTGCAGCATCCAACTCATCATCCCGGCGCCTTGCTGCGGAAATTCCGTCCTGCCCGCCAACCGATGAACGGCCTTGATGAACTGCTATGGCAGCGCCTCCCCATTCCTGGGGGCGCAACTTACGCACAATATAACAAAATGCTGGGTTTTATGCTTCATTTGCGCCCAGGCCCCGCCCCGCTTCCCATCCCAGGATCGCCTGCTTGCGAGTAAGCCCCCAATGATAGCCGGTGAGCGCGCCGGAGCGGCCGAGCACCCGGTGGCAGGGGACCACGAAGGAGACGGGATTCTTGCCGACCGCCGCGCCGACCGCCCGGCAGGCAGCGGGTTTGCCGATATAGCGGGCGATGTCGGAATAGGTGGTGGCCTTGTCGCGGGGGATGCGCAGCAGGGTCTGCCAGACCCGCACCTCGAAATCGGTGCCGATCAGCACGACCCTAAGGGGCTGCTCCGCCTGCCACTGAGTCGGGTTGAAGATGCGTTGCGCCAACGGCGCGGTGGCGGCTGCGTCCTCGACATAATGTGCCCTCGGCCAGCGGCGGGTCATGTCGGCGAGCGCTGCTTCACGATTGCCGTCATCTACGAATCCGAGGCCCGCGAGCCCTCGCTCAGTCGCCACCAGAACGGCCTCGCCGAAGGGGGAGGGGTGAAAGCCGTAGCGCATGGTAAGGCTGGCGCCACCGGCCTTGAAGTCGCCAGGCGTCATGGCCTCATGGGTCACGAAAAGATCGTGCAGCCGGGCAGGACCTGAGAGCCCGACCTCGTAGGTGGCATCCAGCACGCTCGCGGAATCAGCCAGAAGCGCCTTGGCGTTGTCCAGGGTGATCGCCTGGAGAAAGGCTTTGGGGCTCAAACCCGCCCAGCGCCGGAAGAGATGATGCACATGGGTGGTGGATAGTCCCACATGATCCGCAATCGCTTCCAGCGAAGGCTGCTCCCGCCAGCGCTCGGAGATGAATGCAATGATCCGGCGCACCCGCTCGTAATCGGTTTGAGGCTCCTCCGGCATCGTGAGGTGGCCGGGTTCGATGGTGATGTCGCGCAAGGTGTCGAGCATGGCGTGTTTCCTCTTGGGTCGCACTCTAGGCGGTCTGAGGAAGAGGCGACACCCGATTTCTGTCGTCTTCACACCGCTGCTTGGCGAGGGCAGGCGGGTTCAGAAGAGCGCGCGGTTCTTGAGAGAGTGCGGCTTTCTCCAGAGAACTGGGGCAGCCCTCCCCAGGTGGAGGGCTGGGTGAGGGCCAGTGCAAACCGATTTAAGGTGCGCTCACAACCCCACCCCCCATCGCCTCCCCACCGCAAGTCGGGTGTTCCCGACTTGCGCAAGAGAAAGCCCATCTCGGGAACACCCGAGATGGGAAGTCGGGTGTTCCCGGCTTGCGCAGGAAAGAGCAGGCCTCGGGCAAGCCCGAAGCCTTTGGGGAGGGTTGCAGCGCCTCCCGGATCCCAAGTCGCGCAGCCGCTCTCCGCGTCACAGCTTACTCTTCCCGTCATGGCCGGGCGTGTCCCGGCCATCCCGATTGGAACAGCGCCGCACCGTAGCGGGATCCCCGGCCCACGGCCGGGGATGACGCGAGAGGCTGCGGCAGGCGGGAGGACGCAGCCGGAACGTGTTCTTACTTTGTTCTTGACTTTGGGCCTAATCTGAACTATGTTGCATCTGTCCTGACCTACCGGGGGCGCGCTCGCGAGGCGTCGTGACTGCGGGGTCGGGAGCGGTCCCGTGCGGGAGGTCAACGCAGCCTCCGGTGACGGGAGGCCCAGGCTGTGCAAGTCGGGCTCGGATCGGTCACAAGCCGCCCGCAGGTCGAGACGCGACCGCTGCGGTGTCCGCTTGCGGCGGTTGACGGAGCCGGTGCCGCCTGTCCGCCTAAAAGAACCGTGCGCGAGGAGCCGCCTGGCTCTTCACACACCTCACAGATCGAGCCGGACCGCTTCCTCGCGCCCCCTCGACTGCTCACCCTCGGAACGCCACCGGCCCCGAGGATGCTGCCGCTTGGCTCTTTGACATCCCGCTCAATAACCCCGCTTCACATCCGACAGGGCACGGCTGATGGCGTCGGCCAAGGTCTCGCGCTCCTCTGGAGAGAGATCGCGGGCGATCACCACGTGTTCGTTGCGGGATGTCAGCGCCAGCTTCTGCAGGCCGAATTCTTCATCCGTCTCCCGATCGAGGCGGGTCCAGAGCGGGTTGAATTGCCACTCGCGCGTCTCGCCCCGCTCGCTGACCTTGCGGAGGAGAAGGCGGATCGGGGTGAGTTCCAGAAGCTCGAAGGCCTGGGCTTGGCGGTAGCTGATGCGGAAGGCGATGTAGAGACCGAGGAAATCGAGGCCGAAGAAGCCCGCGACGGGCCAGAAACCCATGATCACGAAGGGCATGCTGGCGATGACGGTGGTCAGGCACACCAGCGTCATCACGATCTTGAACCCTTGAGGGTTCAAGGACCGGTGGGGGCGAATGACGGCCGAGAACACCGGCTTCTCGAGCCGGTCGGCTTCGTCATCAAATGTCGCCTTGCTGCCTGCCATGGTCCAGATATAACGCAGGAATGTCTGATCTGAAGCCGTCACCCCGCCGTACAACGAAGCCCAAATCAAGTCCCGCCGTTCCGGCCAAGGCCGTTGCCAAAGCGGTCCGCTCGCGGAGTCCCAAGCCTGTTGACCGGGCCACCATGATCGAGATCTTCCGGCGTCTCAAGGAGGCCAATCCGGAGCCGAAAGGCGAACTCGATTATACCAATTCCTATACGCTGCTCGTCGCCGTGGCGCTCTCGGCTCAGGCAACGGACGTCGGGGTCAACAAGGCGACGAAAGAGCTGTTTCGCGTTGCGGATACGCCGCAGAAGATGCTGGCGCTCGGCGAGGAGGGGCTTCGTCGGCACATCAAGACGCTGAACTTCTTCAACACGAAGGCGAAGAACGTCATGGCGATGTCGAAGCGCCTCGTCGAGGAGTTCGAAGGCAAGGTGCCGAACTCCGTCGAGATCCTGGAGACCCTGCCGGGCGTGGGGCGCAAGACCGCGAGCGTGGTGGTCAATATCGCCTATGGCGATCCGCGCATTGCCGTCGACACGCATATCTTCCGTGTCGCCAACCGCCTGCCGCTCGTGATCACCAAGACGCCCCTTGAGACGCAAGTCGCGCTGGAGAAGCTGATCCCGAAGGAATATCTGCTCCACGCCCATCACTGGCTGATCCTGCACGGGCGCTACATCTGCAAGGCGCGCAGGCCCGAGTGCTGGCGCTGCCCGGTCAACGACCTCTGCCGCTATCCGGATAAGACGATTCCGTAGGATTCTCTCCCGACGCGCACGACATCCCTCATGTCATAAAGAGGTTGGCTAAGGCTTGAGGCAGCGCGGCGCTTGGCGCACGCAGGCGATGCCGGGCGTCGAGCAGGCGAGACCCTGCGGGGTCCGGGCGCAGACGATGCAGCCATCGGTCCATTCGGAGCAGCTGGGCTCACGGACTGCGCCTTGTCCGGCCTCGGGCATCTCTGCGAAAGCGCCTGCGAGCACGGCTAGCATCGTTACGGCCAGAGCCACGAGGATGGCGAGCACAACGGCGAGAGCCTCGTCACGCGCCAGCATGGCTCACCCGAAGGCGATGAGGCCGGCCAATCCGGCCGCGCCAAGGATGATCCGCCACCAGGCGAAGGGCGTGAAGCCGTGGCGGGACACGTAATCCAGCAGCATCTTCACCACGATCACGGCCGCGATGAAGGCGGCGATGAAGCCCACGACGATGGTGACGGCGTCGTCTGCCGACAGGATCTTATAGTTCTTCAGGAGGTCATAGGCGAAGGCACCCGCCATGGTGGGCATGGCCAGGAAGAAGGAGAATTCCGCTGCCGCCCGCTTCGAAGCCCCCATCAGCATGGCGCCCACGATGGTGGCGCCCGAGCGGGACACGCCGGGAATCATCGCGAGGCACTGGAGAAAGCCGATCTTCAGGTACATGGGCAGAGGGAACCGGGTGGCATCGTCCCGGGTCGCTTCCAGAGGCATGCGGTCGACCAACAGGAGCACGAAGCCGCCCGCGATCAGGGTCATGCACACGATCCAGGGATCGAAGAGCACTTCCTTGATGAAGCCGTGCAGCACAGCGCCGATGAGGGCCGCCGGCAGGAAGGCCACCACGACGCCAATGACGAAGCGCCTGGCATCCGGATCGTAAGGCAGGGCCTTGGCGATGGTCCAAAGCTTATTGAAATAGACTGAGAGGATCGCAAGGATCGCGCCCAGCTGGATCAGGACCTCGAAGGTCTTGCCCGTGGATTCGAATCCTAAGAAATGTCCCAAGAGCAGAAGGTGCCCGGTGGAGGAGACCGGCAGGAATTCAGTCAGCCCCTCGACGAGACCGAGGAAGAGCGCCTCGATAATGTTTGCCATCGTTGAAAATCCTTAAGCCGGCGCCAGATGCAGGGCGCTCCCGCACGTGTCAAGAAAGCATTGCAAACGCAAGGCCGTCTTCATGCGTCTGGGGCATGAGATTCACCAAAATTCCTTACCGCCCGTTAACGAAGCAAGGCCTTATTCTCGCCGCTTGTTTCGCATCTGACATTTTCATGGCCACCCTGCATTCCTATCCCTTTTGCCCGCATTCGCGGTTCGCACGCCTGATCTTGGCGGAGACGAGCCTTGAGCCGGATCTCGTCGAGGAGAAGCCGTGGGATCGGCGCATCCCGTTCCTGGAGATCAACCCGGCCGGCACTCTCCCGTTACTGGTGGACGATAACGGCTTGGCCGTTCCGGGGGCGCGGGGAATTGCGGATTACCTGGACGACGTAAAGGGAGAGGCGCTGAAGGACCGCAGGCTTTTGCCGCAGGGTCTGGAGCAGCGGGTCGAGGTTCGCCGTCTGCTCGACTGGTTCCTGGGCAAGTTCCACGAGGAGGTCTCGGGCTACCTTGCCACAGAAAAGATCTACAAGCGGTTCATGCCCATCGAACTGGGCGGCGGTCCGCCGGACATGAGCGCGATTCGCGCTGCGCGGGCCAATGTGCGATATCACTTGAAATATATCGGTTTTCTGATTTCCAAGCGGAATTGGCTGGCCGGCGACCAGATGACCTATGCGGATCTGGCGGCGGCTGCCCATCTCTCGGTAGTGGATTATCTCGGCGACGTGCCATGGGAAGAGGACGAAACGGCGAAGCATTGGTACGCCCGGGTGAAATCCCGGCGGTCGTTTCGCGCGCTTCTGGCGGACCGGGTGCCGGGTATGGCGCCGGCGGATCATTACGACAACCTGGATTTCTAGAGTGTGATCAGAACAAGCAAGAGCCGGTGGTTCGTCCGGATCATGCAGCGAGCGTGAAAAGTAACGGCGAAGCCTTGAAGCGCGCGTTCGTCGAACGCGCCAAGCAGATCGGCTTCGATACGATCCGCATCGCGGCCCCGGATTCCATTCCACGCGCACCGGAGCGCCTGAAAGCGTGGCTGGAGGCGGGCCATCACGGTTCCATGGACTGGATGGTGGAAACGGCCGAACGCCGCGCCGATCCGCGCATGCTCTGGCCCGAGGTGCGCAGCATCATTCTGCTCGGCGTCAATTATGGTCCCACGAGCGATCCGCTGGCCGCACTTTCGCAGAAGGATTGCGGCTCGATCTCGATCTATGCCCGCAACCGTGACTATCACGATGTGATCAAAGGCAAGCTGAAGGAGATCGCAGGCTTCCTCGCCGCCAGGGCTTCATCCGACGTGAAGGTGTTCGTGGACACGGCGCCCGTGATGGAGAAGCCTCTGGCGGAAGCAGCAGGACTCGGCTTCCAGGGCAAGCATACGGTCATCGTCTCGCGTGAATTCGGCAACTGGCTGTTCTTGGGCGCCATCTTCACCACGGCGGAACTGCCTGTCGATGAGCCGGAACGCAACCATTGCGGCTCGTGCCGCCGCTGCCTCGACATCTGCCCAACCCATGCGTTTCCTGCACCGTTCCAGCTCGATGCACGACGCTGCATTTCGTATCTGACCATCGAGCATAAGGGGCACATTCCGGAGGAGCTGCGCCCCGGCATCGGCAATCGGATCTTCGGTTGCGACGATTGCCTTGCCGTCTGCCCCTGGAATAAGTTCGCCCAAGCAAGCCGCGAGGTGAAGCTGATGCAGCGCGACGATCTCGCGGTTCTGCCGCTTTCCGAGCTTGCACGTCTCGATGATCCGAGCTTCCGCACCCGCTTCTCAGGGACCCCGATCAAACGTACGGGACGCGATCGGTTCATCCGCAATGTGCTGATCGCCATCGGCAATTCCGGCGACCCTGCTCTGGCGGATGAAGCCGTACGGCTTCTCGACGATCCATCGCCGCTTGTACGCGCCATGGCGGTGTGGGCCATTGGCCGATTGCTCCCGGCTGAAATGGTTGCGTCTCTCAACTCGGGCCGCTTCGCGCAGGAAAGCGATCCGGACGTGCGCGAGGAATGGATGCGTGTTCTGAAGGCTGAGGTGCGCGAGAATGCCGTTCTTTAGGCAGCGTGACGGTTCGCAGTCGGGCCGAAATGGTCGATGTAGCGCGGGTTGATGGCGGAGACGGGCAGGATGACGAGAACATCCGTCGTGCCGAACTGCTTATCGATCACAGCGCCCGTACCGAATGTTGCCCCAAGGCGCAGATAGCCCTTGATCAGTGGCGGCAGTGCATGCAGCGCGGCCTTCGGGTCAACGGACTCCTTCGGCAGAAGGTCCATGCGCGTGAAGCGCTCCGGCAGCGCGCGTGCCTGCCATTCGGCGGGGGCAGCGGCGTAATGATGCAGAAAGCTCAGAGGCAGCGCGAGATCTTTCGGATTCGTGCCCTCAAGGCTCGCGCATCCGATCATCACGTCGATCTTGTAGTGCAGAACGTAAGTCCAGATGCCGTGCCACAGCAGTTCGACCGTGCGCTTGTTGCGATAGGGCTCGAGCACGCAGGAGCGGCCGAGTTCGAGGAAGCGCAAGGAGGAATGCGCCTTCAGCAGAGGTGCGATGTCGTATTCGCCACGGGAGTAGAAGCCCTGGTGGCGCTCCGCAATATCCTGGCGCAGCAGGCGATAGGTGCCCACCACCTTTGGCTTCGCGCTGCGCAGAGGCCCGGCCTTCGCAGCATGATCGAGCACGAGAAGATGATCGCAGATCCAATCGTACTCATCGACGTCGCGGCGCGAGAGTACGGCGGCTCCCTGCGGTGTGGCGGACATTTCTTCGTAAAAGACTTTGAAGCGCAGCTTCTGTGCTCGCCGGATTTCCTGAGCCGTCGTTGCAAGGCGCACTTCCAGGGAGCCTATCCGTCCGAGAACGGGATCGAGGCTGCCGTAATCGCGCACCGTCCGTCCCATCTTCTTGCCAAATCCCTTTAAGGCAGGAATCAGCGAAGGCTTCACGGGAGAGGCCGTTCCATTCAGCGGGGAAGAAGTCATCTTGGTCTCGCGGGCCGGTCTGCTGGTGGATGTGCCGGTCTTTCGCCGTGACATAGCCGTCATTTCAAACTGTTTTGTGACAAAGTATATCGCAGTTGCCGCGTAATTTCACAAGATTCGGCAGCTAAGTTTTCATGCCGCCGAGCGGCGATCCGTGTGGGCGCGATAAGAGAGTGCCTCGGCCACATGGATGCGCCGCACACGCTCTTCCCCATCGAGATCGGCAAGGGTCCGGCCCACTTTGAGAACCCGGTGGAAGCCCCGTGCGGAGAGGCGCATGGCATTGGCGGCATCGCGGATGAGCGACAACCCTTCCGAATCAGGCTGGGCCACTTCTTCCAGCAGGGCCGGCGGACAGGCTGCGTTGGTTGTGATGCCTCTTTCTTTCAGGGCAGCGTAGCGCTTCTCCTGCAGCTTCCGAGCCACGGCCACACGGCGGGCAACCTGGGCCGAGCCTTCTTCCGGTGGCGGCAGGATCAAGTCGGCAGCTGTTACGGCTGGCACTTCGATGGCGAGATCGATGCGATCGAGAAGCGGGCCTGAGAGCCGCGCCTGGTACTGCGCGATGCAGCGCTCGTTCGGCTGCCGGCGACAGACATAGCCGGGCTCCGTCGCCTGCCCGCAACGGCAGGGGTTCATCGCTGCAATAAGCTGAAAGCGCGCCGGATAGGTCACCCGGTGATTCGCCCGTGCGATCAGGATCTCCCCCGTCTCCAAGGGCTGGCGCAGTGAATCGAGCACCTGCGGCTGGAACTCGGGCAGTTCGTCGAGGAAGAGGACGCCATGATGGGCGAGCGAGGCCTCGCCGGGCCGGGCATTGAGGCCGCCGCCCACGAGGGCGGCCATGGACGCGGAATGGTGAGGGGCTCTGAAAGGCCGGCGGTTCGAGAGCGCGCCATCCGCCAGGAGACCTGCCACCGATTGGATCATGGAGACCTCCAGGAGCTCTCGGGGCGAGAGCGGCGGCAGGATGGAGGACAGGCGCTGGGCCAGCATCGACTTGCCTGCTCCGGGAGGCCCGCTCATCAGGAGGTTGTGGCCGCCAGCGGCTGCAATCTCCAGCGTTCGCTTGGCACTTTCCTGCCCCTTGATATCGCGCAGGTCCGGCAAGGAGCCGGAGGCGGGCATGATGGCCGGCTCCGGCCGGCCCATGACCTGCGTGCCCTTGAAATGGTTGGCGAGCTGAACGAGGGAGCGCGGGGCCAGGATCTCAAGCTCGCTGCTCGCCCAGGCGGCCTCGGAGCCGCACGATTGCGGGCAGACCAGCCCGTGTTGCCGCTCGACAGCTGCCATCGCGGCCGGCAGTACGCCCGCGACAGAGGTGATGGAGCCGTCGAGCGCCAGCTCGCCCAGCACTGTAAAGCCGTTGAGGGCATCGCCCGGAATCGCCCCGATGGCGGCCATGACGCCGAGCGCAATGGGGAGGTCATAATGACTGCCTTCCTTCGGCAGATCGGCAGGGGCCAGGTTGACGGTGATGCGCTTGGCCGGGAGCGCGAGCCCTGAGGCGATAAGGGCCGAGCGCACCCGCTCGCGGGATTCCGCGACGGCCTTGTCGGGAAGGCCGACGATCATGAAAGCGACCGTCCCGGGAGAAATCTGCACCTGCACGTCAACCGCGCGCGCTTCGATTCCCTCGAAGGCAACAGTGGAAACGCGCATGACCATCAGGCTCAACCTCCCGCAACAGGAAGACTTTAGCGCGCTCATGTGAAACATGATAGTGTTTGCGTCGGTCGGTTAACGCTGTTCAAAAACCTTTTGGGAAGCCGCGGAACCCTCCCGAACTTATGACGTTGAGTCCCACTATTCCGGCAAAGCGGGTGAAAGCCGGTTCAAGGGGATCATCATTTTTTGTGGTGGGACGACGATCATGGCGGGGACCGATGCCATCGACTGCGATGGCACTGAGCTTTCTCATGCCCCTATGACGATGGGGCGCTTCAGAAATTTCTTGTGGGATTTGCAGGTTCGGCGGGTGCTGGAGCTGTTGACTTGGCGCGCGAGGGGGCCAGGTAAAGCGGCTGGATTTCTCGCACTGGCAGTTGCCGAGGAGACACGAGTTGAGTGAGGTGAAGCCTTTGCGCATCCTCATCGTCGAAGATGAGTTCCTCATCGCGCTGGAGCTCGAGAGCCTGCTCCAGGATGCAGGGCACGATGTGGTGGGGATTGCGGCCTCGTCCGAGGAGGCCGTTGCGCTGGGCAGCGAGCTCTCGCCTGATCTCGCCTTCGTCGATATTCACCTGGCCGACGGTCTCACCGGCATCGATGTGGCTCGCAAACTCTCCGACCAGCATCACGTGACCGTGCTGTTCATGACTGCCAATGCCAAGCGCATTCCCGAGGATTTTGCAGGCGCGCGCGGCGTGATCGCCAAACCCTACACGGAGCGTGGCGTGAAGGAGGCGCTGGCCTATGTCACCGCCGAGCAGGAGCGGGAAGCTGCCAACGCGGACCGGTTGACGTTCATCCCTTTTGATGTGACGGGCGCTGAGGACAGCAGCTCCAAGCGCTCCTGACCCGGATCTTCAGCGCTGAGCCTTGAGACGATAAAGCGCATCGAGCGCCTCTCTCGGGGTCATCTGATCGGGATCGAGCGCATCGAGCGCTTCGCGCAAAGTGTCCTTCTGGGGGGCTTTGACCGGCTCCATCCGCACCGGAGCGGCGAAGAGCGGCAGGTCGTCGACAAGCGCCCGCTTCGGATGCTCCCGGTCCGACTTCTCCAGTTCGCTCAGGATCGTCTTGGCCCGATCGACAACAGCAGTGGGAAGTCCTGCGAGACGTGCGACCTGCAAACCGTAGGAACGGTCGGCCGCGCCTGGAACGACCTCGTGCAGGAAGACCACTTCGCCGTGCCACTCTGTGACCTTAAGGGTGGCATTGGCGATACGCGGCAGGCGTTCGGCAAGAGCCGTCAGTTCGTGGAAATGGGTGGCGAAAAGCGCACGGCAGCGATTGCTCTCGTGCAGGTGCTCGATGGCGGCCCAGGCAATGGACAGGCCATCGAAGGTCGACGTGCCGCGTCCGATCTCGTCGAGGATGACGAGGGAGCGTGCGGTTGCCTGATTGAGAATGGCAGCGGTTTCCACCATCTCGACCATGAAGGTCGAGCGGCCCCGCGCCAGATCGTCGGCTGCACCGACACGCGAGAAGAGACGGTCGACGACGCCGATATGCGCCTCTTTCGCGGGCACGAAGGAGCCCATCTGCGCGAGCACGACGATTAAGGCGTTCTGGCGCAGATAGGTCGATTTACCGCCCATGTTGGGGCCGGTGATCAGCAGAATGTGGCCCGCATCCTTGCCGGACAGATCGGAATCATTGGCGATGAAGGCTGTGCCTTCGCGCTTGAGGGCCGCTTCAACAACGGGATGGCGGCCTTCCTTCACGGTGAAGGTCAGACTCGTGTCGACGATGGGCCGCGTCCAGTCGAGGCGAACGGCGAGATCGGCGAGCGCTGCCGTCACGTCGATCACCGCAATTGCTTCGGCGGCGGATGCAACATCGCTCGACAGATCGAGCAGTTCCTGGGTCATCGCATCGAACAGGCCGAGCTCGATCTTCAAGGCGCGGTCTGCAGCCGATGCGATCTTCGATTCAAGCTCGCCCAGCTCCTGTGTCGAAAAGCGCATCGCGCCCGCCATGGTCTGGCGATGGATGAAGGTATCCTTGAAGGGCTCTTTGAGCAGATCCTCACCCACATTCTGCGGTACTTCCACGAAGTAGCCGATCATATGGTTGTGTTTCACGCGTAAGGTGCGGCAGCCGGTGTCGTTGGCGTAGCGGGATTGAAGGGCTGCGATGAAGCGGCGAGAATCCTGCTGCAGCTCGCGCAACTCATCGAGATTGGCGTCGTAGCCGGCACGAATGAAGCCGCCATCGCGCTTCAGAAGGGGGAGTTCATCCGCAAGTGCCGCCGCGAGTTTGTCGGCGACATCCGTGCGCAAGGACTGGAGCTTTTGCGCATTTGCCGAGAGCTCCCTCGGCAGATTGGGTGCAATGGCGAGTTCAAGACCGAGCTCGCGCGCTGCGAATAGCCCGTCACGCACGCAAGCCAAGTCACGCGGTCCGCCGCGCCCGAGGCTCAGGCGTGAGAGGGCGCGCGCCAGATCGGGCGAGCGTTTGAGAATGCGCCGCAGACGCTCGCGCAGATCCGTGTTGTCCACGAGGAATTCCACCGCATCCTGACGCTCGCGGATCATGCCCGGGTCGGTGAGGGGGCCTGCCAGACGCTCGGCGAGGCAGCGTGCCCCGCCGGGCGTGACGGTGCAGTCGATGGTGGCCAGCAGGCTGCCCGCGCGTTCGCCGGAGAGCGTGCGCGTGAGTTCGAGATTGGCGCGGGTTGCCGCGTCGATGGCCAGTGCTGCGCCTGCATTCTCCC
Organism: Microvirga medicaginis; assembly: GCF_052658925.1. Taxonomy (NCBI): domain Bacteria; kingdom Pseudomonadati; phylum Pseudomonadota; class Alphaproteobacteria; order Hyphomicrobiales; family Methylobacteriaceae; genus Microvirga; species Microvirga medicaginis. The sequence continues at coordinate 65,622 of NZ_JBQWEL010000006.1, forward strand.
GCGAGGGCGGGTTGAGAACCGGGCGGCTGTCGATCTGGGTCTTCTCGATATAGAACAGCACGCTGCCCGCCGCCGTGATCTCGGCGGGGCCGAAGGAGCCGAAAGCATCGAGCGTCGCGACGCCGAAATATTCCTTCAGCCGCCGCTCAGCAGAGGCCGGATCGAGACCTTCGCGGGACAGAGGCGTGATCGAGGCTCGCGTCTCGCGCCAGAAACCTGAAAGCTCCGGATCGTCATGAATGACATCCGGCACTAGGATCTCGCGGGGCTCGAAGCGGGCGATCTCCGCCGGCAAGCCTGTGGCATCCGTTTCGCTCACCACGAAATGGCCGGTCGAGATATCGATGGCGGCCAGGCCGTAGCACCATTGCGTGTCGGAGATGCGGCGGCGGGCCAGGCCAAGGAGGAAATTGGCGCGGCCCGGCTCCAACAGACGCTCTTCCGTGATGGTGCCGGGGGTGACGAGGCGCACCACGTCGCGGCGGACCACGGATTTGGCGCCTCGCTTCTTCGCCTCCGCCGGGTCCTCGGTCTGCTCGCAGACGGCGACCCGGTGGCCCAAGCCGATGAGGCGCTGGAGATAGTCGTCCGCCCGGTCCACGGGCACGCCGCACATGGGGATGTCCTGCCCCTGGTGCTTGCCGCGCTTGGTGAGCACGATGCCGAGGGCTTGGCTTGCGATCTCCGCATCCTCGAAGAACAGCTCGTAGAAATCCCCCATCCGGTAGAACAGCAGGCTGTCCGGATTGGCGGCCTTGATCTCGATATACTGCGCCATCATGGGCGTGACGCGGCTATCCAGGGCGGCTTTGATGCCGGCAGGGGAGGTTGGTTCGGGGCTCTCGGGGGCTTGGTACAGGGCTTGGGACGACATCCGCCTTATGTAGCAAAGCCCGCTTCCCCTTTCACCCGTATCATGGGTGTTGAAGAGGGGGTGTGCACAAGTCTTGAGGCGGAGTGTCCTAGGCCTTAAGGTCGCATCCCCTTCGAAAACGCGCCCCTGCGCCAAAACACGACAGTTCCATGACCGACGAAACGTCCTCGACACGCCGCAAACGCCCCACCTTCACTGACCAGGAGGCATTGCAGTTCCATTCCCAAGGCAGGCCCGGCAAGCTCGAGGTCGTGCCGACCAAGCCCATGGCGACCCAGCGGGACTTGTCGCTCGCCTATTCGCCGGGCGTCGCAGTGCCAGTACTGGCCATTGCGGAAAACCCATCGCTCGCCTTCGATTACACCACCCGCTCCAATATGGTGGCGGTGATCTCGAACGGTACGGCGATCCTCGGCCTCGGCAATCTGGGCGCCTTGGCCTCCAAACCCGTGATGGAAGGCAAGTCGGTTCTCTTCAAGCGCTTCGCGGATGTCGATTCCATCGACCTCGAGGTCGATACGGAAGATGCGGATGCCTTCATCAACTGCGTGCGCTATCTCGGCCCGTCTTTTGGCGGCATCAATCTCGAAGACATCAAGGCGCCCGAATGCTTCATCATCGAAGAGCGCCTGCGGGAGCTCATGGATATCCCCGTCTTCCATGACGACCAGCACGGCACCGCGATCATTGCGGCGGCAGGTCTCATCAACGCGCTGCATCTCACGGGGCGTGACATGGCCAAGACCAAGCTCGTGGTGAACGGCGCGGGTGCTGCGGGCATCGCCTGCACTGAGCTTCTGAAGGCCATGGGCTTTGCTCCCAACAACGTGATCCTCTGCGACACGAAGGGCGTGATCTACAAGGGTCGTACCGAGGGCATGAACCAGTGGAAATCCGCGCACGCTGCCGACACGGGTGCACGCACTTTGGCTGATGCCTTGAAGGGGGCAGACGCCGTGTTCGGCCTCTCCGCCAAGGGCGCGTTCACGGATGAGATGATCCGCTCCATGGCGCCCAATCCGATCATCTTCGCCATGGCCAATCCCGATCCGGAAATCACGCCGGAGGAAGTGGCGCGCATCCGTGACGACGTGATCATCGCCACGGGCCGCTCTGATTATCCGAATCAGGTCAACAACGTTCTGGGTTTCCCTTATATCTTCCGTGGCGCACTCGACGTGCAGGCCACCACCATCAACATGGAGATGAAGATCGCCGCCGCGCAGGCGATTGCGGAACTCGCGCGCGAGGATGTGCCGGACGAGGTCGCCGCGGCCTATCAGGGCGCACGTCCGCGCTTTGGCCGCGAATACATCATTCCCGTGCCGTTCGATCCGCGCCTGATCCACACCATCCCGACGGCGGTGGCGCGGGCAGCGATGGATACCGGCGTCGCACGCCGCCCCATCGTCGACATGAAGGCCTACAAGGCGCACCTTTCTGCCCGCCGCGATCCTGTGGCCGGCACGCTCAACCGCATTTTCGAGCGCGTGCGCAAGATGCCCAAGCGCGTGGTGTTCGCGGAGGGCGAGGAGGAGAAGGTCATCCGCGCGGCTATCTCCTTCGTCAACCAGGGGCTTGGCCGAGCCATCCTCGTCGGGCGCGAAGAGCGGATTTTCGAGACGGCGGCTCAGGCCGGCATCGATCTCGAAGGCCGCGAAGGCATCGAGATTCACAATGCGCGGCTGTCCCATCGCAACAGCACCTATGCGCAGTTCCTCTACGAGCGCCTGCAGCGCAAGGGCTATCTGTTCCGCGATTGCCAGCGCATGATCAATCAGGACCGTAACCATTTTGCCGCCTCCATGGTGGCCCTGGGCGATGCGGATGCCATGGTGACGGGGGCAACCCGCAATTATTCCACGGCGCTTGCGGACGTGCTGCATGTGATCGACCCCAAGCCCGGTCATCGCGTTATCGGCGTTTCGCTCTGCCTTGCGCGTGGCCGCACGGTTCTCGTGGCGGATACGGCCATTCACGAAATGCCGAGCGCGCAGGAGATCGCGGAAATCGCGATCGAATCCGCAGGCGTCGCCCGTCGTCTCGGCTATGAGCCGCGCGTGGCGCTTCTGTCGTTCTCCACCTTCGGCCATCCCCGTGCGGAGCGCGCAGAGAAAATACAGGAGGCCGTGCGGATCCTCGACGGCATGCGCGTCGATTTCGAATACGACGGCGAGATGTCAGCGGATGTGGCACTCAATCGCGAGCTGGTGGCGCAGTATCCATTCTGCCGCCTCACGGGGCCGGCGAACGTGCTGGTCATGCCCGCCTTCCACTCCGCATCGATCTCAACGAAGATGCTGCAGGAACTCGGCGGCGCCATGGTCATGGGGCCGCTGGTGGTGGGTCTCGACAAGCCGGTGCAGATCGTCTCGCTCGGGGCCACCGACAACGACATCGTCAACATGGCGGCCTTGGCTGCCTATAATATCGGCGGCTGATCGGCTTTACGGATCATGCGACGGATGACGGGCGGGGAGGAGTTCTCCCCGCCGGTCGGCGGTTGCATTTCTTATGATATCAGCGCTGACCTGCTCAAGCTTCAAGATTGGTTCATCGAGCACGTTATTTAGTCGCAATTTCCTTCCGATCACCGTGCCCATTTGATGAATGGCCTTGCGACGGCTGAAGGGATAAAGGCCTATCGACCAACCATGAGGGGCAATTGTGAGCATTCGCCAACCCACCACAGTCGTATTCGATATCGGCAATGTCCTGCTGCGCTGGGACCCACGCCATCTCTACCGTCGGATTTTCGAGGACGAGGCGGAGATGGAGTGGTTCTTGAGCCATGTCTGCACCCCCAGCTGGAACGTGGAGCAGGATCGCGGCCGGGATTGGGACGAGGCCGTGGCCCTTCTTGTGAAGGATCATCCGAAGCACGAGAGTGCAATCCGCGCCTTCCACGAGCGCTGGACGGAGACCGTGACGGGCGCGTACGAGCAGAATGTCGCCCTGTTGCTCCAGCTGCGGGAAGCCGGAGTGCCGAACTACTGCATCACGAACTTCTCGGGCCAGAAGTTTATCCTCGCAAAGCAGCGCTTTCCGTTCCTGGCTGAGTTTGACGGCATCATCGTCTCGGGAGACGAGCGGCTCCTGAAGCCGGACCCGGCCATCTATCACCTCCTCTTCGACCGCTATGCTCTTGAAGCGGCGGATTGCGTGTTCATCGACGACTCGCGAGCCAATATCGAGACGGCGCGCAATGTGGGTATGCACGCGATCCACTATCCTGACGAGCAGGTCGATCTCGCCGCCGAGCTTCGGCGTTACGGCTTCCCGGTCTGACGACCGCTTGCTCTTCGACCCGGCTTGAGCCATCAGGCGGCATGCGCGTTTTCGACACCTCCCTTCCCATCGATGCGGTTCTTGGCTCTCTCACGGCGAGTCTGGGCGTGCATGCCAATGCGGTGCTGGTTGCTCCGCCTGGTGCGGGCAAGACGACGCGCGTGCCGCTCGTGCTGCTCGATGAGCCCTGGGTTCAGGGCGGAAGGATTATCGTTCTGGAGCCCCGTCGCCTCGCGGCACGCGCCGCAGCCGAGCGCATGGCGCAGACGCTGGGCGAGCAGGTGGGCGAGACGGTGGGCCTTCGCGTGCGCCTCGGCTCCAAGATCAGCCGCAAGACGCGGATCGAGGTGGTGACCGAGGGGGTCTTCGCCCGCATGATCCTCGACGATCCGACCCTCGACGGCATTGCCGCCGTGCTCTTCGACGAATTCCACGAGCGTTCGCTCGATGCCGATCTCGGCCTTGCCCTCGCGCTCGATGCACAGGGCGGGTTGCGCGAGGATCTGCGCCTGCTCGTGATGTCAGCAACGCTCGATGGCGCACGCGTCGCAAGGCTGCTAGGCGATGCGCCGGTGATCGAATCGGAAGGTCGCGCCTATCCGGTCGAAACGCGTTATCTCGGGCGCGATCCCAATCGCCGCATCGAGGAGCAGGTAGCGGAAGCCGTCACGAGAGCCTTGCGCGCAGAGGGCGGATCGGTCCTCGTCTTTCTGCCGGGGCAGGGCGAAATCCGCCGTGTTGAAACGCTTCTGCGCGAGCGCATCAGCGATCCCGCCATCGATATCGCACCGCTCTATGGCGCCCTCGATCGTCGTGAACAGGACCTCGCCGTGAGCCCTGCAAAGCCGGGTCGCCGCAAGGTGGTGCTCGCCACATCCATTGCCGAGACCTCTCTCACCATCGAAGGCGTTCGCGTGGTGATCGATTCAGGTCTCGCGCGTGTGCCGGTCTATGAGCCGAATATCGGCCTCACACGGCTTGAAACCGTGCGCGTCTCGCGTGCCGCAGCGGATCAGCGCCGTGGTCGTGCGGGACGAACCGAGCCGGGCGTCTGCTACCGCTTGTGGGAAGAGGCGGCGACCGGGGCGCTCGAGCCCTTCGTGCGGCCGGAGATTCTCGCTGCCGATCTCGCGCCGCTGCTTCTCGATTGCGCGGCGTGGGGCGTCGCCGATCCTTCGACGCTCGCCTTCCTCGATCCTCCTCCGGTTCCTGCGATGAAGGAGGCACGCACTCTTCTGCAACAGCTCGAAGCGCTTGATGGCGAAGGCCGCATCACAGAGACGGGACGGCGCCTGCGCGATCTGCCCCTGCCGCCACGTCTGGCACGCATGGTGTTGATGGCAGGCGAAAGCGGGCAGGCGCGCGATGCGGCGGATCTGGCTGCCGTTCTCGTCGAGCGCGGTCTTGGCGGCGACATGGTGGATCTGACTGAGCGTATGGAGCGCTTCCGTCGCGATCGCTCGCGCCGTGCGGAGGATATGCGGCGCATGTCTGAAGGATGGGCGAAGACTCAGACGGGCTCCGCCAAAGGTGAGGCGCGTTCATTCGGTGCGCTGCTCACGCTCGCTTATCCGGACCGTCTTGCGAAAGCGCGCGGCAAGCCGGGTGATTATCTCATGGCCAATGGCCGCGGCGCATCGCTCGAAGCGCATGAGCGCTTGGCGAAGGAGCCTTATCTCGCCATTGCCGAGATTGCAGGGGGCGCTGCCTCCGCGCGCATTCTCGCGGCTGCTCCGATTGCAATGGAGGAGATCGAGTCCGTCTTCGGGGATCATATCGAGCAGACCGACGAGGTCACTTTTGATCGTCAGGCCAAGGCGCTTCGTGCGCGCGGCGTGCGCCGTCTCGGTGCGCTCGTGTTCAATGAGCGCCCTCTGAAAGTCCCGGCAACGGACGAGGCCGCGCGTGCGCTTGCCAAAGGTCTCGTGTCCTTGGGGCTCGATGCGCTGCCGTGGTCGAAGGCTTTGGCTCAGTGGCGCGAGCGCGTGATGTTCCTGCGCAAGGCTGAAGGCGAGGAATGGCCGGATCTCTCGGATGAGGCTTTGACGGAAACGGCGGAGGAATGGCTCGCACCGCACCTCGTCGGCAAGACGAGCCTCAACGATATCGGCCCCGATCTCTTGAGCGAGGCGTTGCGCAGCCTCCTGCCGTGGAACCTCCAGCGCCGTCTCGATGCCGAGGCGCCGACGCATATCGAGGTGCCGACAGGCTCGCAGATCCCCATCGATTATGGTGCTGAGGAAGGGCCGGTCCTCGCCGTGCGTGTGCAGGAACTGTTCGGCCTCGACAGGCATCCCACCATCGCGGCGGGGCGCGTGCCGCTGATCCTCCATCTTCTCTCGCCCGCACAGCGCCCCATTCAGATCACGCGGGATCTGCCTGGTTTCTGGCGCGGCTCATGGGCGGCGGTGCGCGCCGATATGCGCGGGCAATACCCAAAGCATCCCTGGCCGGACGATCCGCTCACCGCGCCGCCCACGCGACGCGCGAAGCCGCGGGGGACTTAGAAACACAGCCCTCATCCTGAGGAGCAGCCGTCAGGCTGCGTCTCGAAGGAGGGTCCAGAGCCCACTGGAAACGCCTCGCTCTTCGAGACGCTTCGCTCCTCAGGGTGAGGCTTTGTGAGAGTACTTATTCCCGAAAGGATTCGATCAGCCGCTCCGCCGTGGCGCGGTTGAGCGCCATCGGGATGTTGTAGACGAGGGCGAGGCGCATCAGCGCCTTCACGTCCACGTCGTGCGGATGAGGCGAGAGCGGATCGACGAAGAAGAACAGGGCGTCGATTCTTCCTTCCGCGATCATCGCGCCGATCTGCTGGTCACCGCCGAGCGGGCCGCTCTTCAGGCGCGTGATGGAAAGAGAGGGGCAGCGCTCCATCACGCGTCCGCCGGTGGTGCCGGTGGCAAACAGCGTGAAGGGGCGAATATCGTTCTCGTACATGGCGACGAAATCGGCCATGTCATTTTTCTTGGCGTCGTGGGCCACGAGCGCCAGGGTCAGCTTCGTCATGAGTGAGGCTCAGTTGCTCCAGCGGTCACGCCACTGCATCTCGCCGGCCAGGCAGTTCGTGGGAGACGCGCTTTGAACGCGGTTGATACGGGGAGGCCGCTCGGGCATGAGGTTGGCGATCTCAAGCAGGATCTTGGTCTTGATAGCCTCGATGAACTGTTCGCGTTCTCGAACGGGAACCGTGAAGGCCCCTTGGCCGCCGATCACGCAGTCCTTGTAATAGACATCAAGCTCGGGGATGTCGAGATAGCCGGGCTTGCGCAGCATGATCGGAAGCCCATTGATGGTGATCCCCTTGGCCAGCGCCTCATCGCGTGCCTGGACCACGCCCCGCCCCTGGTTGTTGGGGCCGTCGCCTGACACGTCGATCACCTGCCGGGCGGCTTGAATGTCGCTTCCCTCGAGCAGCTTTACCCCGAAATCGATGGCGCTGGAAATCGAGGTGCGCTGCGCGCGCCGCAGCGGGGTCGAGGAGATCTTGTCCGCGAAGGCCATGAGGCTCTCGGGATTGTCGAGGATCGTCCAGGGCACGATCACCTTCTGATCCGGAGATCCGGCCCATTCCATGTAGGTCACTGCGATCTTGCCTAGCATGCCGCTGCGGATGGCATCGTGAACCTGCGGGGAGCGGAAGGCTTGTGCAAAGCCCTCCCGCTGCAGAGCCTGCTCATCCGTGTCCATGGAGAAGGAGATATCGACGGCAATCACGAGAGCAAGGTCGACCTCGCTCTCGGCCCGAGCCGGGAGAGAAAGACCACAGGTCCACAGCAATGCGAGTCCTGCTGCCAGATGGGTAAGCCTTGAGCGAACCATCGAATTCTCCTTGAGCGGAGGCGGACTGGTTCGCTCAGTGTGCCAGCTTCTGAAGCTGAAGCAAGCTCACGTTATGGTTACGCAACCTTGGCTTTGACGAGATCGAGCGCTGCCTGGAAAGCCGCCTCGGCGTCGAGATGCGTCGTATCGAGGGTGATCGCATCTGCCGCGGGCTTCAGAGGAGCCGTCGCCCGGTTCATGTCACGCTCGTCGCGACGGCGAATATCCCCGAGAATGGTCTCGTACTCCGTCCGCTCGCCGCGCTTCTGGAACTCGATATGACGGCGGCGGGCGCGCTCCTCGGGAGTCGCCGTAATGAAGAGCTTCACGTCTGCGTGAGGGCAGACCACGGTGCCGATATCCCGCCCGTCGAGCACGGCTCCCGGGGGCTGCTCGGCAAACTGGCGCTGGAAGGCAAGGAGCGCATCGCGAACGGGCTGATAGCCGGAAATCACGGAAGCGGCTTCGCCCATCTGGGCGCCTCGCAGGCGCGGATCGTCGAGGTGGGTCACATCGAGATTGAGCGCCACCTCATGGGCTGCATCCTGGTCAGTCAGGGCGATCTCCCGGTCGAGCATCACGCGGGCGACGGCTCGGTAGAGCAGGCCGGTGTCGAGATGCGCGAAGCCGAAATGCTCCGAGAGGCGCTTGCCCAGGGTTCCCTTGCCCGAAGCGGCGGGGCCATCGATTGCGATGATCATGGGCGGCTCAGTCCTGGATCGTGGCGCCGAGTTCGCGCATGAGCGGGATGAAGGTGGGGAAGCTGGTCATGATCATGGCGCCATCGTCCACCGTCACGGGCTCCTGCGTGGCCAGACCCATCACGAGGAAGGACATGGCGATGCGGTGATCAAGATGGGTCGCAACCGGGTTGCCGCCGCCGCGAACCGTTCTGGAACCATGGACGATCAGGTCGTCGCCTTGAATCTCATGCTCGACGCCAGCCTCGGCGAGGCCTGCCGCCACGGCGGCCAAGCGGTCCGATTCCTTCACGCGCAGCTCGTGCAGGCCCTGCATGCGGGTGGTGCCTTCCGCGAAGGAGGCTGCGACCGCCAGGATCGGGTATTCGTCGATCATCGCCGGGGCCCGGCCATGAGGAACCGTGACGCCGGCAAGCTTGCTGTGGCGCACGCGCAGGTCTGCCACCGTCTCACCGCCCTCATCGCGCTCGTTCAGGCGCTCGATCGAGGCGCCCATTTCCAGAAGGGTGGTGATGAGACCCGTGCGGAGCGGGTTCATCATCACGCCTTCAAGGACGATGTCCGAGCCGGGAGTGATGAGCGCCGCCACCAGCGGGAAGGCGGCAGAGGAGGGGTCGGTGGGCACAACGATATCCGTGCCGCGAAGCTCGGGCTGGCCCTGGAGGGTGATGGCGCGGCCATCGGCGCCGTGGAGCGCGACCTCGACCGTTGCGCCGAAATGGCGCAGCATCCGCTCCGTGTGATCACGGGTCGCCTCGCGCTCGATCACCGTGGTTCGACCGGGGGAGTTGAGACCCGCCAGCAGAATGGCCGATTTGATCTGGGCCGAGGCTGCCGGAGTCTCATAGGTGATCGGAATCGTTTCCTTGGGCCCGCGCAGGGTCAGGGGAACGCGGCCGCCCTCGGCCTCGCTCACCACCGTCACTCCCATCTGCACGAGCGGATCGAGGATGCGGCGCATGGGGCGCTTGCGGAGAGAAGCGTCGCCATCGAACCTAGTGGTGATGGGATGGCTTCCGGCGACGCCCATCATGAGGCGGGAGCCGGTGCCTGCATTGCCGAAATCGAGGATTCCCTTGGGCTCGACGAGGCCGCCGATGCCTACGCCCTTTATCCGCCAACGGCCCAGAGCCTCCCGGGTAATGGTGGCGCCGAGCGCCCGGCAAGCTTCCGCCGTGCGCAGCACGTCATCACCTTCCAGAAGCCCTTCGACACGGGTCTCGCCAATGGAAAGAAGCCCAAAAATCATGGAGCGGTGGGAAATGGACTTGTCGCCGGGAACGCGGATACGCCCTTTCAGGGCATTACCAGACCTGCTGGAGACGGGGGAGGCAGGGCCATGCGCGTGCGACATTGTCTTAATTCCTTGAGCCTTCTCTTTGAGGCGGGCTCTAACACGGGTATTTCGCGCCGTCACGTCCAAGGTGGACGAGGCTGACCCCTTCTATGCAATTTCCTATTTGACAAGGCCTCCCCTCATGACTAACGGGAGCGTTCCCAACCATCCACTCTAGAGGCAATCACCCGTGGCCAAACCGGAACTCGGCTTGAAGCGCCAGTGCATGAGCTGCGGCGCGAAATTCTACGATCTCAACAGGGACCCGGCGGTCTGTCCGAAGTGCGGCACCGTCTTCCAGGCTGTGGCCCTGAGCCGTGCCGCTGCGCCTGCAGTCGCCCGCTCCACCGATGACGACGAGGATACCGAACTCGAAGCCGCCGGTCCGGAGATGGTCTCCCTCGATGAGGTCGAGGCTGGCGAGAACGAGAAGGACATCCCGGTCGATGACGATATCGACGTGGGCGATGACGACACCGACGACACCTTCCTCGAGGACGAGGAAGAGGGCGACGATGACGTGTCTGATCTGATCGATAGTGATCTGGAAGACGACGAAGAGGCTTGAACCTCAGCCCAGACACGACTATAGAGACGCCGCTGCATCTCGCAGCGACCTGCCGCGGTGCCCCAAGCACCGCGGTTCAAGTGGGGCCATAGCTCAGCTGGGAGAGCGCTTGCATGGCATGCAAGAGGTCGGCGGTTCGATCCCGCCTGGCTCCACCAAATCTCTCAAAACAGCCGCCTCTCGGGCGGCTTTTTGTTGCTGGGCCACAAAATTGCTCTTCGGCTCAGCCCTTTGTCTCATGGAAAGAGCGTTCATCTTCATTTTTAGTCGCTGCGCCTTAAGCTAAGGCAAGGATGTTCACTCCACGAAAGCGGGAACAATGACGCGCGTCCAGACGAACGGCCTCCAGGTTGCACCGGTCCTCCATGATTTCATCGGGCGGGAGGCCCTGAACGGCACAGGCGTATCGGCGGAAGCCTTCTGGAAGGGGCTGGCCGGGCTCGTCAAAGAATTCGCTCCGCGCGACCGCGAGCTTCTCGCCGTTCGCGACAGGATCCAGGCGCAGATCGACGATTACCACCGCGCCCAGGCCGGCAAGGCCTTCGACCATACCGATTATGAGCGTTTCCTGCGCGATATCGGCTATGTGCTGCCAGAGCCCGAAGATTTTGCCGTCAAGACGCAGAACGTCGATGACGAGATCGCCCGCATCGCCGGTCCCCAGCTCGTGGTGCCGGTCTCCAACGCCCGCTATGCGCTCAATGCCGCCAATGCGCGGTGGGGCAGCCTCTACGATGCCCTCTACGGCACGGATGCGATCCCGGAGGAGGGCGGGGCTGCGCGCTCCGGCGGCTACAACAAGGTGCGTGGCGCCAAGGTGGTGGCCCGCGCCCGCGAGCTGCTCGACCAGGCGGCTCCGCTCGCCAAGGGCAGCCACAAGGATGCCATTGCCTATGCGCTTCAGGGCGGCGCTCTCGTCGTCAAGCTCCAGGATGGCAGCGAGACGGGGCTGAAGGATGCAGCCCAGCTGGCCGGTTACCAGGGCGACGCGGAAAACCCCTCCGCCGTGCTGTTCTCCCACAATAACCTGCATATCGAGATCAAGATCGATCGTTCGAACCCGATCGGCGCGGACGATCCGGCGGGTGTGGCGGATCTCGTGATCGAATCGGCCGTGTCCACCATCATGGACCTGGAGGACAGCGTCGCGGCGGTGGATGCGGAGGACAAGGTGCAAGTCTATCGCACCTGGCTCGGTCTGATGAAGGGTGACCTCGTCGAGAGCTTCGAGAAGGGCGGCCGCACCATTGAGCGCAAGCTGAACCCTGATCGCGTCTATGCCGCGCCAAATGGCGGCGAGGTTCGCCTGCATGGCCGCAGCCTCATGCTGGTGCGCAATGTAGGCCACCACATGTTCACCGATGCGGTGCTGGACGAGGCGGGCAAGGAAATTCCTGAGACGATTCTCGACGCCGCCGTCACGTCGCTGATCGCCATCCACGACCTCAAGAACAAGGGACCCGTCCGCAACAGCCGCACGGGTTCGGTCTATATCGTGAAGCCCAAGATGCACGGGCCGGACGAGGTGGTCTTCGCCAGCGATCTGTTCGCTGCCGTGGAGGACATGTTGGGTCTCCAGCGCAATACGCTCAAGATGGGCATCATGGACGAGGAGCGCCGCACGACGGTCAACCTCAAGGCCTGCATCAAGTCTGCCGCCGAGCGCATCGTGTTCATCAACACAGGCTTCCTCGATCGCACGGGCGACGAGATCCACACCTCGATGGAAGCGGGTCCCATGATCCGCAAGAACGACATGAAGTCGACGGCCTGGATCAAGGCCTACGAGGACAACAACGTGGATGTGGGCCTGCTCTGCGGCCTTCCGGGCCACGCGCAGATCGGCAAGGGCATGTGGGCCGCGCCCGACAAGATGGCGGATATGCTGGCGCAGAAGATCGGCCATCCGCAGGCGGGCGCGAACACCGCCTGGGTGCCGTCACCGACCGCCGCGACGCTCCACGCGCTGCACTATCATCAGGTGAACGTGCAGGAGCGACAGGCCGAGCTGAAGTCGCGCCCGCGCGCAAAGCTCTCGGATATCCTCACCATTCCAGTGTCGCAATCCAACTGGGCGCCGGATGCCGTGCAGCAGGAACTCGACAACAATTGCCAGGGCATCCTCGGCTACGTGGTGCGCTGGATCGACCAAGGCGTCGGCTGCTCGAAGGTGCCGGACATTCACGATGTGGGCCTGATGGAAGATCGCGCGACTTTGCGCATTTCCAGCCAGCACCTCGCCAACTGGCTGCGCCACGGCATCGTCACGCAGGACCAGGTGATGCAGACCCTGCGCCGCATGGCTCAAGTTGTGGATCGGCAGAATGCCGGCGATCCGCTCTACAAGCCCATGGCGCCGGGCTTCAACGGTCCTGCCTTCCAGGCAGCCTGCGACCTGATCTTCAAAGGCGTGGAGCAGCCCAACGGCTACACCGAGTGGGTTCTTCACGCGCGCCGTCGTGAGGCGAAAGCCTCGGGCGCGGCGGATCGCTCGGATGAGAGCGGCGTGAAAACGAAGTAAGAATGAGCGGGGCACCTCTGGTGCCCCGAACTTTTTCAAGAAGAGTGATCGGATGCCTTGTGAGACAACGCATCCACCATGCCGCCGATCAGGTTCGTACCCAAAAGATGCTCCGTCGTGAGCTCGAAGCGCAGCGGCACGAGAGCGGAGGGAAGCGCGGCCAGCCATTCCTTCATCTGACGCGCGGCCGCGACCGCTTCCGCACGGGACACGGCACGGAAACGTACAGGCGTGCCGGGGCGCATCTGCGCAAAGCGTGCGAGGTCGGCGCTGATGATGGTGGCGATCTTCGGATAGCCGCCAGCCGTCTGCCGGTCACGCATGAGCACGATGGGGAGGCCGCTGCCCGGCACCTGGATATGACCGTCCACGATGCCATCCGAGACGATATTGAAACCCTTTGCATGGTCGAGCTGAGGACCGTTCAGCTGAAAGCCCATGCGGTCGGCCTGAGGGCTGACGGCGAACTGGGCATTCAGGAAAGTGCGGATCGCATCTTCGGTGAAATAATCGTCCTGCGGTCCCATCATCACGCGGATGGGGCCAGCCTCTTCCAACGGATCGAGGGGCAGGTGCATCGCTGCGCGATCTTGCTGATCCGCCTTGCAGGGAAGGCGGTCGCCTGCCTTCAGCGGCGCACCCTCCAACCCACCAAGACGCGAACGCGGATGGAAGGACAAGCTGCCGAGCTGCGGAGCGATGAGGAAGCTGCCTGCGACGGCGAGATAGGCGAAAGTGCCGGTGCGTGCATGGCTGACCCGCAGCGTATCGCCTTCGTTGAGAACGATAGTCGTGTTGGGCCCGACGGACGCATCGTTGACGCTGGCGGTGCAGCCTGCACCCACGAGTGCCAGACGCAATGCGCCTCCCTCGCAAGTAAAGTTGCCGCCGAGATTCATGAACTCGATGGCCGCTGCTTCCGGCCCATTGCCGACGAGCGCATTCGCCATGGCAAGGCACCGGCGATCCATCGCGCCGGACGGCGAGACGCCGAAACGCTGATAGCCGATGCGCCCCCAATCCTGCAGGCTCGTCATCGGGCCGCAGCTTTCCACGACGAGGCCCGTCATTCTTGCACCCGCTCGGCAACAGGCTCGCCGGCCAAGGCTGCTTTCTCAAGCACATCCCAACGCGAAGGATCGATGGGCTCGAACACGATCTCGTCACCGGTCGTGAAGAGAAAGACGGGATCACGTTCGGGTGCGTAGCTCAACACCGGCGTGCGTCCCAGAAGATGCCAGCCGCTCGGCATCTCCATGGGCACGATGCCCGCCTGCTCGCCGCCGATCATGATCGAGCCGCTTGGAACCTTCAGGCGCGGCTGAGTGCGGCGCGATGTGGCAAGGCGCGGATCGAGACCGCCGAGATAGGCGAATCCCGGCAGAAAGCCGATCATGTAGATCCGATAGACGGCGCTCGAATGGATCTCGACGACTTGGGATGGTGTCAGACCGTGGTGCTGCGCCACATTCTCCAGATCGACCCCGTATTCGCCGCCATAGACCACCGGTACGCGCCAGCGCGTGCCGGTCGAACTTTGCGGTGACAGATCGCGTGCGGCCCCTTCGATCTGGCGAATGAGCGCTTCGAAATCCGTCACCGTGGGATCGAATTGCAATGTGAGGGAACGATAGGTGGGGACGGTCTCGATGAGACCCGCAGGCGGGCTCGCCTTCAACAGGGCGTCGAGCGCGAGCACCTTGCCGTTGAGTTCAGGATCGATCGCGCTTCCGAACTCAACCGTCAAGGCGGTATCGCCGCAGGGAAGGAACCGTGGTGTCTGCACCATTCACCCATTCAATCTTCACCCCAAACCTCTCTCACATTGGACGAGGGGCGACAATGGCAAGGGTGATGCTGCGCCATGCAGCGGATGCAGATGGGAGCGGCCCCTGCCGCTCGGCAGGGCATGCTCCTTTTTGCTAGACTCAACTCCACTTTCCCCTTCGTGCTATGTGAACCCTCACCCAAGGGCCCTGAGGCCTTAAAGCCCATGCGGAGTAGATTATGACCTTGAAATCGAAGAACGCCGTCATCACCGGTTCCACCAGCGGTATCGGCCTGGCCGTTGCCCGGGCGCTTGCCAAGGAAGGCGCGAACGTGGTCATCAATGGCCTCGGCGATGCGGCCGAGATCGAGAAGACCCGCGCCGCCATCGAGAGCGAGTTCGGCGTGAAGGCCGTCTATTCGCCCGCCAACATGCTGAAAAGCGATGAGATCGCCGACATGATCCATCAGGCCGAGAAGACGCTAGGCAGCGTCGATATTCTCGTCAACAACGCAGGAATCCAGTTCGTCTCGCCGGTCGAGGAGTTCCCCATCGAGAAGTGGGATCAGATCCTCGCGATCAATCTCTCCTCCGCCTTCCATGCCATCCGCGCTGCGGTTCCTGGCATGAAGGCGCGCAAGTGGGGGCGCATCATCAACACGGCGTCTGCCCATTCCCTCGTGGCCTCGCCCTTCAAGTCTGCCTATGTGGCGGCCAAGCACGGTATCGCGGGCCTGACCAAGACCGTGGCGCTGGAAGTGGCGACCCATGGCATCACCGTCAACTGCATCAGCCCCGGTTATGTCTGGACGCCTCTCGTCGAGAACCAGATCCCCGATACCATGAAGGCGCGCAGCCTCACCAAGGAGCAGGTCATCAACGACGTTCTGCTCGAAGCCCAGCCCACCAAGCAGTTCGTGACCGTCGATCAGGTGGCGGCTCTCGCCGTGTTCCTCTGCTCGGATGCAGCGAGCCAGATGACAGGCTCCAACCTCTCCATGGACGGCGGCTGGACCGCGAAGTAAGCCAACCGAGAGTCACCCTACCTGCCCCTCCTCTCTCGTCATGGCCGGGCTTGTCCCGGCCATCCACGTCTTGAGGAACCGCTGTGCGATAAAGGCGTGGATCCCCGGCACATGGCCGGGGATGACGGTGAGCCGATAACCGTCACCCCTGCGCGAAAGCGTCCGTCGCCTCGATGAGGTGATGGGTGATGCCGGGCTCGCTCACCGCATGGCCCGCATCCGGCACCATGATGAACTTCGCCTCGGGCCAAGCCTTGTGCAGGTCCCATGCGGTCTTGGCCGGCGTGGCGATGTCGTAGCGGCCCTGGATGATGACGCCGGGAATGCCTTTGAGCTTAGAGGCATCGCGGATCAGCTGCCCCTCCTCGAACCAACCTTCATTGACGAAGTAGTGGTTCTCGATGCGCGCAAACGCGATGGCATAGTGCGGATCACCGAACTGGTCGCTGAAATCCTGATTGTGGAGAAGAGTGATGGTCTCACCTTCCCACAGGCTCCAGGCTCTCGCGGCCTCTGCCTGCACGGCGGGATCAGGGTTCGTCAGGCGCTTGCGATAGGCCGCCATCATGTCCCCGCGCTCCTCGGGCGGAATTGGGGCAAGATAATGCTCCCACTTGTCCGGAAAGATCCAGGAAGCTCCCTCTTGATAATACCAGAGCAGTTCTGAGCGTCGCAGCGTGAAGATGCCCCGCAACACGAGTTCCGTGACATGCTCGGGATGTGTTTGCGCATAGGCAAGGGCGAGCGTCGAGCCCCAGGAACCACCGAAGACCATCCACTTGTCCACACCGATCATCTCGCGCAGGCGCTCGATATCGGCAACCAGATGCCATGTGGTATTGGCCTCAAGGCTTGCATAGGGCGTCGAGCGCCCGCACCCGCGCTGATCGAAAAGCAGGATCTTGTATTTCTCCGGGTTGAACAGCCGGCGCTGAACCGGCGTGCAGCCGCCACCGGGCCCGCCATGGAGGAAAACCACCGGCTTTCCGTTGGGGTTGCCGCATAATTCCCAATAGACCCGGTGCCCGTCGCCGACATCGAGCATGCCGTGATCGTAGGGTTCGATTTCGGGATAGAAGGTGCGCATGGCGAAAAAGGCTCCGGAAAACAGAGCTTATCCATAAAGGTGGGGCAGGAGGCTGTCACCTCCGAAGGGTTAGTGAGCCGGCTTCGGACCCCCTAGCGTGTCGTTGCACTGTCATATAACTTTGCAACTGGGGAACAGGGTAATAGCCCGACCACACTGGAGGAAGACATGTTGACCAAGCGCGCCAGCCTGAAACTGGCTACGGCTTTCGCCGCTCTGATGATCGCCGGTACGGCACAGGCGGCCGAGAAGCTCCGGCTCCTGACCTGGGCGGATTACGCTCCGAAAGAGGTCGTGGACCAGTTCACGAAGGAAACCGGCATCGAAGTCGAGATCACGCTCTCGAACAACGAGGAAATGATCTCCAAGCTGCGCGCAACGCAAGGCGCCGGCTTTGATCTGGTTCAGCCGAGCCAGGACCGTATCGCCGGCCCGCAGACGGAGTTCGGCATCTACAAGCCGCTCGATCTCTCCAAGCTCAAGTCCGACCTTTTCATCGCCTCCATGCTCGAGGCCACCAAGAAGAACACCACCGTCGACGGCAAGGTCTACGGCGTTCCGCACATCTGGGGCACCGACGGTCTCATCGTGAACACGAAGGCCGCTCCGAAGGTCGCCGATTACAATGATCTCTGCGATCCGTCGCTCGCCGGAAAGACCAGCTTCCGTGCGAAGCGTCCGGCTCTCATCGCCTTCGCATTCGCCAACGGCATGGATCCTTTCGCCGCTTACGGCGATGCCAAGGCCTATACCGCGATGATGGAGAAGGTCGGTGCCAAGCTCGCCGAGTGCAAGAAGAGCGTGAAGTTCTTCTGGGACGGCAAGGATCAGCTCCTCAACGCGCTGCGCTCCGGTGAAGTCGTCGCTGCCATGGCGTGGGATACGGGCGGCTGGAAGCTGAACTCCGAAAACGCGGACATCAAGTTCATCGCTCCCAAGTCGGGCGCGCTGGGCTGGGTCGACACCTTCGCCATTCCGGCCAAGGGCCGCAATGACGATGCCGCCTACAAGTGGATCAACTTCAACATGCGCCCTGAGATTGCTGCGAAGGTCGCCGCCTCCGCCGGCAACTTCACGGCCTCCAACGGCGCCGACAAGCTCATGCAGGGCAAGCTGAAGGATCAGTTCGCCGAGAGCTTCCCGAAAGCCGCAATCGACAACATCAAGTGGTATCCGGCCGTGCCGGCCGGTCTCGAGGAGATCGAGGGCAAGATCCTCGACCGTCTGAAGGCCGGTTCGTAACATCCGCTTCCTGACGATTAATCCTCCCCCGGTGTCGTACCGGGGGAGGACCTTTTCTGGCACGCGTCCATGGCACATTCCACCGATCTCGATCTCGTCAACATCATCAAGCGTTTCGGCTCTCATGCGGCCGTCAATGACGTGAGCTTCAGCGTCGCTCCCGGCGAGTTCTTCTCCATTCTGGGGCCGTCCGGCTGCGGCAAGACAACCTTGATGCGCATGATTGCGGGCTTTGAGGATCCGACGTCCGGCGATATCCGCATCCGGGCTCAGTCGATGATCGGCGTTCCGGCCAACAGGCGCCCGGTGAATATGGTTTTCCAGAGCCTTGCGCTCTTCCCGATGATGAGCGTGGGCGAGAATGTTGCCTATGGCCTGACCTGTCGCGGTGCGTCCCGCGCGGAGGCCGAAGAACGTGCCAACCGCATGCTGGAGCGCGTGGGCCTCAAAGGATTCGGCGAGCGCCGCGTGACTGCTCTCTCCGGCGGCCAGCGTCAGCGTGTGGCGATTGCCCGCTGCCTTGTTCTCGAGCCGACGCTCGTGCTCCTCGACGAGCCGCTCGGTGCTCTCGATCTCAAGCTGCGTGAGCATATGAAGATCGAACTCAAGCAGCTGCAGGCCACCTTCAACACCACCTTCGTTTACATCACGCACGATCAGTCCGAAGCGCTGGTCATGTCTGATCGCATTGCGGTGATGAACCAGGGCCGGTTCGAGCAGGTGGGAAGCCCGCGCGAGCTTTATCATGATCCCGCAACGCCATTTGTCGCGAGCTTCGTCGGTGAGACGAACAAGTGGCAGGGCGAAGTGGCTTCCGCCTCCAACGGCTCCGTTGCCGTTCGCCTGCCCTCCGGCACGGTGATCGAGGGACAGGGCAAGGTGGCGGATAAAACGACGCTGGCCTTTGTGCGGCCCGAGGCGATTGCGTTGGCGCAGGACTCGTTCGCGTTGAGCGGCCTGCCCAACAGGTTTGAGGGCCATGTCTCGGCGGTTCTGTTCGATGGCGCGAATTCGAGCCTGCTCATCGACACCGCCGGTTTCGAGCAGCCCGTCCGCGCGGTGCTGCCGCAGGCTGGTCCGCTTGCCGGCATCGAGGTCGGCGCGCCGATCCATGTGGGTTGGACGGCGGATGCCATGAAGGTCTTTGCCGCATGAGCAGGAAACCGGCCCAGAGCCTGACGCTCTTTCTGCTCCTCGCTCCGGCCGTTCTGTGGCTGGGATTGCTCATCGTGCTCCCGCATGTGGAGATCCTCATTCTCTCCTTCAGCGAGAGGGTGGCGCCGCGAGTCTATGCCTTCGGCTTCGGCAATTATCTCGAGTTCTTCACTGAGCCGCTCTATTGGCGCACCTTCGCGCGCACGGCGATCATGTCGGTCATCGTCACGGCGCTCACCCTCGTGCTCGCCTTCCCGATCGCGCTCTACATCGCCCGTGTGGCGCAGGGTCGCCTGAAGGCGATGTTGCTGCTGCTCTGCCTTCTGCCCTTCTGGGTGTCGGAACTCGTCCGCACGCTCGGCTGGATGATGCTGCTGCGAGAGACCGGCGTGATTTCTTACATGCTCCAGGCCATCGGGGTGACGGAGCAGAGGACCGAGTTTCTCTACAATGATGGCGCGGTGATCCTCGGCCTCGTCTATGGCGGCCTGCTCTTCATGATCGTGCCGCTTGCCAATGCCCTTGAGAGCCTGGAGCCGTCCGTCGTCGAGGCCGGTTTCGATCTCGGCGGCAGCCGCTGGACGGTACTGCGCCGCATCGTCATTCCGCACGCGATGCCGGGCATCGTAGCGGGCTCGATCATCGTGTTCATGCTCACGGTCGGCAATTTCGCAACGCCGGTGCTGCTTGGCGGCAAGAACGGCCTGTGGTTCACGGAGCAGATCTACGCGCAGTTCATCACGCGCTTCAACTGGCCGCAGGGTGCCGCCTTCGGCATGCTCCTGCTCATGCTGTCCTCCGCGATCGTCTGGGCAGGGCTTCGCCTCACCGGGCAGAGCCTGGGCACCACCTTGAAGCAGGCTTGAGAAGTCATGAACCGTCCGACCCTTGCCTGGAAACTCTACATCGCGGCGTTCTACATCTTCCTGTTTGCACCGCTTCTCGTCGTTGCGATCTTCGCCTTCAACGCAAGCCCGTTCCCGTCCCCGCCGTGGAAGGGCTTTACGCTCGAATGGTTCATCGGCTCAGGCAGCACCTTCGGCAAACCCGGTGTGCTGGCCGATCCGATCTGGCTCGATACGATCGCCAACAGCTTCAAGGTCGCGGTGCCTGTGGCGCTGCTTGCCGTGGTGATCGGCACCGTGAATGCCTGGGTGCTGGAGCGCGCCGAGTTCCCTGGAAAGGCCTTCCTGTCGATGATGATGCTCTGGCCCCTCGTCATTCCCGGCGTGGTGCTCGGCATCTCGATCCTCGCCTTCTTCTCGCGCGTGGCGAACGGCCTGGAGGAATGGCTTCAGACGGATCTCGATTTCCTGCGCCCCGGATTGCCACTCGTAGTGCTGGGCCAGCTGTCGTTCATCCTGACGATTTCCACGCTCATTATCGCGGCGCGCCTGCGCAAGTTCGACCGGTCGTTGGAGGAGGCGGCTTTCGATCTCGGGGCCAGCCGCGTGCGCGTGCTGCGCACGGTCACGCTGCCTTTCCTAAGTCCGGCGCTGATCGGCGCAGGACTCGTGGCGCTTCTCATGTCGTTCGAGAACTTCAATACGACCCTGATGCTCGTCGGATCCGAGCCGCCGCTGCCGATCACGATGTACGGTCAGATGCGCGAGGGCGCGACGCCCGCGATCAATGCTGTCAGCCTGTTGCTGATGCTGGGCGTGGGAGGTATCGTGAGCATCTTCGCGCTGACGGCTAAGGCGGAGCGTTAAGCCCACTCACAAGCACTCCTCGTCATCCCCGGCCTTGTGCCGGGGATCCACGTCTTTGGCGTGTTGTGGTTCCAAAGACGTGGATGGCCGGGACGGGCCCGGCCATGACGAGAGTAAGAAGCAAATCCCGGTAAGGACCTGGATCACCGTCCCCAGGTGCGCTCCAGGACGTTGATCCAGTTCTCGTAGCAGAGCTTGCGCAATGTCGCTTCATCATAGCCGTGCCGGCGCATGGCGTCGACGAGGCGGGGCAGGCCGCGCACGTCACCGATTTCGGCAGGAATCGTCGCGCCGTCGAAGTCGGAGCCGAGACCGACGCCATCCACGCCCACATGCTCGATCAGATGATCCATGTGGCGGATCATCTCTTCCAGCGGCGTGTCATCGCTGCGCTGGCCGTCGGGGCGGATGAACGAGGTGGCGAAATTCACGCCCACCATGCCGCGGCTCTCGCGGATTGCGGCGAGCTGCTTGTCCGTCAGGTTGCGCGAATGCGGGCACACCACATGGGCGTTCGAATGCGTGGCGACGAGGGGCGCATCGGAAAGCCTGACGACGTCCCAGAAGCCCTTCTCGTTGAGATGCGAGAGATCAACCATGATCTTCAGGCGATTGCACGCCTTCACCAGCTCGCGCCCGCGCTCGGTGAGCCCGGGGCCGGTGTCCGGCGTCGAGGGATAGCGGAACGGTACGCCGTGGCCGAAGATGTTCGGGCGGCTCCAGACCGGGCCGATGGAGCGCAGGCCGCTCTCGTAGAGAACGTCGAGCATGTAGAGATCCGGATCGATGCCCTCGGCACCTTCGATGTGCAGGATCGCGGCAAGCTTGCCGTTGTCCAGGCAATACCGGAGATCGGCCGCCGAACGGCAGATCTTCACCTCGCCCTTGGAGGCGCGCTCGATGCGCATGAGGATCGAGGCCATGTGCACCGTCACCTGCTGGCTGGGTGCGAGGTCCAGCACAGGCGGCAGCGGCACATCGTATTCCGTGTGGGTCATGAGCGCATCGACATCGAGACCCATGTCCGGGGAGGGCACGTAAACCGCGAAGAAACCGCCGAAGAAGCCGCCCTGCCTCATGCGGGGCAAGTCGAGATGCCCGATATTGTCACCTTCGAGGAACGCCTTCTCCGGCTGCATCTTCCCGCGCATGAGGCGCAGGAGAACGTCGTTGTGGCCATCGAAGACAGGCATCAAGGGAGAATGTGACATGGGTTTTCAGCCAATCCAATCAGACAGAAATTCTTTAGCCGGCGATAGCGGCTGCTTGAGGGGATGTACGCGTGAAGCCCTGGCTCGCCTGAATCAGGGACTGTGTATATTCGTTCGCTGCCTTGCCGGAGCGTAATGCTTCGGCCGTCGTTTCCTCGACCGCCTCGCCATGACGCATGACGAGCAGGCGCTCGCACAGATGCGCCACCACAGCGAGATCGTGGCTCACCAGGATATAGGTCAGCCCCATCTTGCGGCGCAGATCGTCCAGAAGGTTCAGGATCTCCGCCTGTACGGAGGCATCGAGCGCGGAGGTCGGCTCGTCGAGCAGCAGAACCTTCGGGCGCAGGATGAGGGCACGGGCAATGGCGATGCGCTGGCGCTGACCGCCGGAGAGCTGATGCGGATAGCGGAAGCGGAAGGAGGGGCCGAGACCCACTTCCTTGAGTGCCTGGAGAATGCGCACTTCCGCATTCTTCTCACCATGGATGGCGAGCGGCTCTGAGAGCGTGCGGTCTACGGTGTGGCGCGGATGGAGCGAGGCGTAGGGATCCTGGAAAACCATCTGCACCGTGCGATAGAATGTCCTGTCACGCGGCGTGGTGACTTCCCTGCCGTCGACCAGCACATGTCCGCCGGAGATCGGCGCAAGACCGCAGATGGCGCGCAGCACTGTGGACTTGCCCGAGCCGGACTCGCCGACGAGACCGTAGGCCTCGCCTTGCTTGACGGTAAAGCTCACGTTCTTGACCGCGTCGACCCTGAGTCGGCCCGTACCGAAAACGACGTTGAGGTTCTGAATATCGAGCATGATCAGAGCGCCCAGGAAGGATCGCGGTTCAAGGTCGGGAGCGGGCGAACGTCATTCACCAATGTCGGCAGGCAACGCATGAGGCCTTGCGTGTAAGGGTGCTTCGCCTCACGCAGGTTCCTGGCTTCCAGCTCCTCCACCACGCGGCCCGCATACATCACGAGCACGCGGTCGCAGAAGGACGAGACGAGCTTCAGGTCGTGCGAGATGAAGATGAGGCCCATGCCGCGCTCCGAAACGAGCTCGTCGAGGATGCGCAGGACTTCCATCGACACCGTCACGTCGAGCGCCGAAGTCGGCTCGTCGGCGATGAGCAGATCGGGATCGGTGACGAGCATCATGGCAATCATCGCGCGCTGGCCCATGCCGCCCGAGACCTCGTGCGGATAGAGCGAGAAGACGCGCTGCGGATCGCGCATCTTCACGGCTTCCAGCATCGCAAGCGCCTTGTCGCGCGCTTCCGCGCGGCCTGCTTTCGCATGGGCCTGATAGGCCTCGATGATCTGCTCGCCGATCGTCATGACGGGATTCAGCGAATATTTGGGATCCTGCATCACCATGCTGATGCGCCCGCCGCGCAGCTCGCGGAGCTTGCGCTTCGATGCGGTGAGAAGATCGGTTCCGTCGAAGTTCAGGCGCTTGGCCGTGACCTCGCCGGGAGGAGGCGTGAGGCCGAGAATGGCGCGACCGGTCTGGGACTTGCCCGAGCCGGACTCGCCGACGATGCCGAGCCGCTCGCGGCCAAGCTGGAACGATACGCCACGCACCGCCTCGACGATGCCTGTGCGCAGGTGAAAACGGACGCGGAGGTCTTCGACTTCGAGAAGCGGCTTCGTCATTTGGCGGCCTTCGGATCGAGAACGTCACGCAGGCCGTCGCCCAAAAGGTTGAAGCCGAGGCTCACCACGAAGATGGCAAGGCCCGGCATGGCGGCGACCCACCATTGATCGATGAGATAGTTGCGGCCCGTCGCCACCATGGCGCCCCATTCGGGCATGGGCGGCTGCGCGCCGAGGCCGAGGAAGCCGAGGCCCGCGGCGGTCAGGATGATGCCCGCCATGTCAAGCGTCACGCGCACGACCAGCGACGAGATGCACAGCGGCACCACATGGCCGAGAATGATGCGCGGGGTGGACGCGCCCTGCAGCTTCACGGCCGCGATGAAATCGCTGTTGCGAATCATCAGCGTCTCTGCGCGGGCGATGCGCGCATAAGGAGGCCAGGAGGTGATCGCGATGGCGATGACCGCATTCTCGATGCCCGGGCCCAACGCCGCCACGAAGGCCAGCGCGAGGACGAGACGCGGGAAGGCGAGGAAGATGTCGGTGATGCGCATCAGCACCGTATCGATCCAGCCGCCGAGATAACCGGACATGGTGCCGACCAGAAGGCCGATGGGCGTCGCGATGATCGACACCAGGACGACGACGAAGAGCGTGATGCGCGAGCCATAGATGATGCGGGACAGGATATCGCGCGCCTGATCGTCCGTGCCGAGCCAGAAGGTCTCGCTCGGCGGCAGAAGGCGCTGCGTGCGCAGGTCGCCGCCGACGATCGGAGAATAGGGTGCAATGACATCGGCGAGCAGGGCGACGGCGATCAGCAGCACCACGATGCAGAGACCCAGCACCGCAAGCGGGTTCCTGGCAAAGGAGCGCCAGCCGAGATAGAAGCGGCCGAGTCGCGCCTGCCAGCGGGAGGTCGGCTCAGGCGACAGAAGCCAGGCCCGCAAGCCTGTTGATGGAGAGAGAGCAGGGGATCCAGCCATCAGCGGGTCCTCGGATCAAGCAGGCGATAGAGCAGGTCGGAGACGAGATTGAGCAGCACGAAGACCGCGCCGATCACGAGGGTTCCACCCAGCACTGCATTCATATCGGCGTTCTGCAGGGAATTGGTGATGTACTGGCCAAGCCCGGGCCACGCGAAAACCGTCTCGGTGAGCACGGAGCCTTCGAGCAGGTTCGCGTAGGACAGGGCGATCACGGTGACCAGCGGCACGGCGGCATTGCGCAGGGCGTGGCGCCAGATCACACGCATTTCGGACAGGCCCTTCACGCGCGCCGCGATCACATATTCCTGCGCCAGCTCATTGAGCATGAAGGAGCGCGTCATGCGGCTGATATAGGCGAGCGAGAAGTAGCCGAGCAGGCACGCAGGCAGGATGATGTGCGAAACCGCGTCCCAGAACGCATCCCATTGGCCCTGCATGGCGGTATCGACCAGAACGATGCCCGTGACGGGGGTGTAGAGATAGGAATAGGTCACGTCGATGCGTCCTGGGCCCGCGACCCAGCCGAGTTTGGCGTAGAACAGGAGCAGGCCCATGAGGCCGAGCCAGAAGATCGGAATCGAATAACCGGCGAGCCCGAGGAAACGCACGACCTGATCGATCAGGCTGCCGCGCTTCACCGCAGCGAGAACGCCGAGCGGAATGCCGAGGACCGAGCCGATGATGGTGCCGAGCGTTGCAAGTTCGAAGGTTGCCGGGAACGTATTCGCGATGTCGGTCATCACCGGATTGGTGGTGAGAACCGAATTGCCGAAGTCACCGGTGACGGCCTTCTTCAGATAGATCCAGAACTGCTCGATGAGCGGCAGATCCAGGCCGAGTTCCTGCCGGACGCGAGCGTAAACCTGCGGAGGTGCGCGATCGCCGACAATGGCGAGAACCGGATCGATGGGAACGATGCGGCCGATGAAGAAGGTGACGGCAACAAGCCCGAGAAGGGTCGTCGCCAGCACGAGAACAAATTGAGCGGTCTTTGTAAGGTAGAAGCGGAGGGCGCCATGCCCTCCGCCTCCGTTCATGGTTGCAGATGCCATTGAGAAATTAGTTCTTCTTGGCTTGTGCTACGCTGTTGGTGTCGAAGGACGGTCCCATGACGAAGCCGTCGACATTCTTGCGCTCCGCGGCAACTTCGATCTGCTGCAGGAACACGATGAAGGGGCCGTCATCCAGCACAGCCTGCTGCAGCTCCTTGTACATCTGAGCGCGCTTCTCGGCGTCCCGCTCCATCACGGCCGCGCGGGTCTTGGCGGTCAGCGGGCCCGGATCCCAGGCATTGCGCCATGCCAGCGGCTTTGCCTTGGCATTGTCCGAGTTGTCGTCGTTCGCAGCAAAGGTGTCGGCGTTGGAGTTCGGATCCTGATAGTCCGAGCCCCACTGACCGATATAGATATCGTGCTGACGGGCGCGATACCTGGTCAGGGTCTGCTTGTTGTCGCCAGGAATGAGCTCGAGCTTCACACCGGCTTGAGCGAAGGTCGACTGGATGGCCTGGGCGATACCCGTAACATCGGGGGTGGAGCGGGTATCCATCGTGACCGTGAAGCCGTCCTTCAGGCCAGCCTTTTCAAGCAATTCCTTCGCCTTGGCGACATCGAGCTTGTAAGGGTTGTCGTTGATAGCCCCCAGATAGCCCTTGGGCAGGAAGGCCTGGTGGACTTCGCCCTTGCTCTTCATGATGGTGTCGGCGATGGCCGAGTAATCGACGAGATACTTCAGAGCCTTGCGGACTTCGGGCTTGGCCAGGTTCGGGTTCTTCTGATTGAGGCCGAGATAGTAGACCGTTCCCTTGGGAGCGGAATCGATCTTGATGTCCGGGTTCTTGGACACAGCCGTGAGCTCTTCCGGGTTCAGGTTGCGGGCGATATCGACATCACCTTTCTCGAGCAGCAGGCGCTGCGTCGCCGTCTCCTTGATGTGGCGGTAGATCACGCGCGCGAGCGGAGCCTTCTTGTCGTAATTCGGATTGCGCTCCAGAACGACGACTTCGTTCGCCTTCCAGTCGCGGATGCTGAACGGGCCCGAACCGGCGTAATGCGTCTTGAGCCAGTTATAGCCGAGATCTCCATCCTTCTCGTTCTGCAGCACGAGCTTCTTGTCGACGACGGAAGCGACGGTGGAGGTCAGGCAGTAGAGGACGAAAGTCGGAGCATAGGGCTTATCGACTTCCATCGTGAGTTCGTAAGGACCGGTCTGCTTGATCTTGTCCTTTACGTTGTTCTTGTCGAAACCGAACTGGCCGAGGATGAAGGCGGGCGACTTGTCGAGGAGGACGGCGCGCTGCAGCGAGAATACCACGTCCTCGGCCGTGACCGGGTTGCCCGAGGCGAACTTCTTGTTCTGGCGGATCTTGAAGGTGTAGGTCTTGCCGTCGTCGGAGACGGTCCAGGACTCGGCCACCTCGCCGTAGATCTTCGAGACGTCCTTAACGTCGTAATTGATCAGGCGCTCATAGGTGTTGCCCGCGAGCTCCGAGGCGCTGAACTCGAAGATTTCCGCAGGGTCGAGCGAGATGATGTCGTCGATCTGCCAAGCCTGGACCAGGGTGTCCGGAGGCGTTGCGGCCTGAACGGCGCTGAACGAGGTGGCCATCGTGGCGACCAGGGCAGCGGATAGGAGGAATTTCGGTAGCATTTTCATGGGCCAGTTCCCTTGCAGCGCTCAAATGCGCTCTTGTGCAGCCGTATGAATGCAAATCACACAGGCTCTGTCGAGTCTACCAACTGGTTTTAAACTGGCAAACATTGCGCAATGTGCTTAATGCACATGCATCATCGTTGCGGCTTTGCCTTGGCGCGTGACCTATGGCAAAGGCTTGCAGACCTCAAATTCTGGGTGAAGCACAGTGTCCGAAGAAGCCAAGAAGTCCGGTGCCAATACCATGTGGGGCGGGCGGTTCTCGTCCTCCCCGAGCGCTCTCATGGAAGCGATCAACGCCTCCATCGACTTCGACAAGCGCCTGTATGCCCAGGATATCCAGGGCTCCATCGCCCATAGCGCCATGCTGGCCAAGCAGGGCATCATCGCGGAGAGCGACCGGGATGCCATCCATCAGGGCCTACAGCGGGTCCTGGGCGAGATCGAAACCGGCAACTTCACTTTTTCTACG
Organism: Microvirga medicaginis; assembly: GCF_052658925.1. Lineage (NCBI taxonomy): Bacteria > Pseudomonadati > Pseudomonadota > Alphaproteobacteria > Hyphomicrobiales > Methylobacteriaceae > Microvirga > Microvirga medicaginis. Next base: position 93,638 of record NZ_JBQWEL010000006.1, read on the forward strand.
GCGCTGGAAGACATCCACATGAACGTGGAGAGCAGGCTTCGCGAGATCGTCGGCGATCCGGCGGCGCGCCTCCATACAGCCCGCAGCCGCAACGACCAGGTCGCCACCGATACCCGCCTCTGGGTGCGGGAGGCCCATGACCGGACTGACGAGCAGCTCACCAACCTGATCAAGGCGCTGCTCGACAAGGCGGAGGCCCATGTGGCTACCGTGATGCCGGGCTTTACCCATCTGCAGAGCGCCCAGCCGGTAACCTTCGGTCATCATCTCATGGCCTATGTGGAAATGTTTGGCCGGGACCGCAGCCGTTTCCGCGATTCCCGCAAGCGCCTGAACGAATGCCCGCTGGGTGCAGGTGCGCTTGCCGGCACGTCCTTCCCTATCGACAGGCATATGACGGCGAAAGCGCTGGGATTCGACGGTCCGACCCGCAACTCTCTCGACACCGTGTCCGACCGTGACAGCCTGCTGGAATTCATGGCTGCCGCCTCGATCTGCGCCATGCACCTGTCGCGGCTTGCGGAAGAGATCATCATCTGGATGTCGGCGCCCTTCGGCTTCGTGAAGCTCCCCGACCGCTGGACCACCGGCTCCAGCATGATGCCGCAGAAGCGGAATCCTGATGCGGCGGAGCTCGTGCGCGGTAAGACCGGCCGCGTGATCGGCTCGCTCGTTTCGCTGCTCACCGTCATGAAGGGCCTGCCGCTCGCCTATGCGAAGGACACGCAGGAGGACAAGGAGCCGCTCTTCGACGCCGCCGACACCCTCGAGATCGTGCTCGCCGCCACCACCGGGATGATCCAGGATCTGGAACCCGTGCCGGAACGGATGGCGGCGGTGGCCGGAGCCGGGTTCTCCACGGCCACGGACCTCGCCGACTGGCTCGTGCGCAGCCTCAACATTCCTTTCCGCGACGCCCACCATGTCACGGGCCGCATCGTTTCCGAGGCTGAAAAGCGCGGCTGCAGCCTCGAAGAGCTGCCGCTCGAGGTGATGCAGGCGGTTGAACCGAAGATCCACAAGGGCATCTATGACGTGCTGAGTGTCGAGAATTCCGTCCGCTCCCGCACGAGCTTCGGCGGCACCTCTCCGGTTCGCGTGGCCGAGCAGGTCGCCTGGTGGCGCAGCCAAGTCTGAGGCCAACTAGCGTTTGCGGCCCCTCGCCGCCCAGGCACGGGCCGTAAGGTGAATACTGCCATCCGGCTGCGTGGGAAGGGTTTCGCGCAGCCTTTCCCGTAAGCTGGAGCGGTCCTCTTCGGTGAGCGACATGCAATAGGCCGGCGCCGGCGACTGGCCTCCAAGAAACGGGGTCCAGTAATCGTCGAAATCGCGGAAGATTGTCGGCACGTCGATGGCGCGGACCTCGATGTGGCTCAAACCCACCTTTTCCAGAAGCTGGTAGAGCGGCTCCGGCTGGCAGAACGCTGCATGCCAGTTTTCCTGCAGTTCACGGGCCTGCGGGTTCAGATCTGCCGCCGCATCCCAGAACCGGCGCATCATCTCCATGCCGCCGGTATAGTCCCAGACATAAAGCGCCACCTCGCCGCCAGATCGCGCCACGCGCTCCATCTCTGCTCCCGCGCGCTCCTTGTCCGGAACGAAGTTCAGCATGAGGCCGGAGACGATGCGGTCGAACGCGGAATCCGGGAAAGGCAGGCTCTGCGCATCGCCCTGCCGCAGCTCGACAGGATGATCCCGCAACCGCTGGCGGGCGGAATCAAGAAAGCCCTCGGAGGCATCGATCCCGGTCAGGTGTTTGGGAGCCCATCGTGCGGCAATCGCTTCCGTCAGGGCGCCGGTTCCGCAGCCCACATCGAGCCAGCCGAGACCGGGCGGGGCATTCAGCCAGGCAAGGAATTCCCGGGCCACCAATCGGCTCCAGCGTCCGACATAGGGCTCATACAGATTGGCACTGGCCCAGCGGGGCTTCACGGATTCGGTCATGCCGGCGCTCCTATCAGGCGGTGGCCCAGATCATAAGCGAGAATGGGCAACCGAATGACGTATCTTGCGGGGTAGGGCCGGAGGCTGTTTACCCTTCTGGCGTTCCCCGCCGAGGGGGCTTGGCAGGGGTCTTGATCCGTCTGGGAACCATATCCATATTGCTGACAGCGGCCCTCAACGGGCTGCGTGAGTGCCGCATGAGCGGGCTTACAATCAACCGAAGTGCCTCTAACCTTGGGCTTCGACCATGTCGCGTCAGTCGCCGTTCGGGCATCCGTTTCTCTTGGGCTTCGACGAGATCGAGCAGGCGCTCGACCGAGTCGCGAAAGCAGCCGGAGATGGATACCCTCCCTATAATATCGAGCGTTTGCCTCGCACCGAGCGCGCTCCCGAGCGTCTGCGCATCACCCTGGCTGTCGCTGGCTTTACCCAGGATCAGCTGGAAGTGACCCTGGAAGAGAACCAACTCGTCATCCGGGGACGTCAGTCCGACGACAAGACCAGGCACTTCCTTCATCGCGGCATCGCCGCCCGTCAGTTCCAGCGCACCTTCCTCCTTGTCGACGGCATGGAGGTTCTGGGCGCCGATCTGTCCAATGGCCTGTTGTCGATCGATCTGGTCCGGCCCGAGCCGGAGCGGATCGTCCGCAAGATCAACATCATCGCCTCGGACAAGGTGTGACGGCATTCCGCATCAAGGAGATGGCCATGAACCACAATGCTAACAATCATGCCGGTCGACCTCTGGATGTGGCCGAGCTGGCTAATCTGGGCCTCGGCGAGATGGCCTATGTGAAGCCGCTGCGTTCCGACGATGTGGCGCGGCTCTTCCCGCAGGCTCCGAAGCTGCAGCCTGGGGTGGATCTCTTCGCCCTTCTGTCCGCCAGCGGTGAGCCCATCGTGCTGACCGATTCCCGCGATGCGGCGGTCGCCAATGCCTGGGCGCATGATCTGACCACGGTGAGCCTGCATTAAGGCTCACCTCAGTCTCCCATCTTCAGGCAATCGTCTCGATTGCCGCGATCAACCGCTCCAGATCCTCGTCCCGCGACAGGCGATGATCCCCATCCTTGATGAGGGTCAGCGAGACATTGTCGCCGGGCAGGTGCTCCACGAGTTCGAGTGCGTGGCTCCACGGCACGTCCGGGTCTTCCATGCCCTGCAGGATATGGACCGGGCAGCCGGTCTGGATCGGCTTGTCGAGAAGAAGGTGGCGGCGTCCGTCCTCGATTAGCTTCCTGGTGATCGGGTAGGGATCCTCCGAGTAGGCCGAGGGGCGGTAATAGACCCCGGTCTCTTCGACCGTCCGCCGGATGTCCGCCGGGAAACGGCTCCACATCAGCTTTTCCGTCATGTCGGTGGCAGGTGCGATGAGAACGATGCCCACCGGTGCGAGGGAAGGGCGCTTTTCCAGCAGGTGGCGCGCTGCGAGGAGGGAAATCCATCCTCCCATCGAGGAGCCCACCAGGATGGGGCGCTTCTTGAGGAACCGTCCCATGACGGCGAGCGCCTCCTCCAGCCACCGGGAGATGGTGCCCTGTTCGAAGTCACCCCCGGATTCGCCATGGCCGCTATAGTCGAAGCGCAGGAACGCGCGACCTTTCCGCTCGGCCCAGGAATCGATGGCCGTCGCCTTGGTCGCCCGCATGTCGGACTTGAAACCGCCGATCCAGACCACCGGCGGGCCCATGCCCTCCCGATGGAGCACGGCGACCCTGCGTTCATCGGCGCCTTCTCCGACTGTGACGCTTTGCTGCATGGTTAACCTGTCCTCAACTGCTTTGAAGCAAGGGTTTGAAACGATTCTGTCATCCTATTCGAGAAGGCTCTTACATCGGTGAGTTTTTCAGCGCGACCCGGCGGAGGAGCAGCTTTCCCGTCATCCAACATTCATCCCCTCGCAGGCCGGACCATCCTGCAGATCGTCCCGGAGCTTGAGGCCGGCGGTGCGGAGCGTACCACGGTGGACATCGCCGAGGGCCTCGTCCATGCAGGCGCGCGGGCGCTGGTGGCGACCGAGGGCGGACGCCTTGTGGGCGAGCTTCAGGCCAAGGGCGGGATCTGGATTCCTTTTCCGGCAGCGACGAAGAATCCCTTCTCCATGCTGCTCAATGTACGCAAGCTCGCCCGGATCTGTCACAGGGAGGGCGTGTCCCTGATCCATGCCCGGTCCCGAGCCCCGGCCTGGGTGGCGCTCGGCGCCGCCCGCAGCCTCCATATTCCGTTCGTCACCACCTATCACGGCAGTTATTCCGGCCGCTCTTCGGTGAAGGTGCTCTACAACTCGGTCATGGCGCGGGGTGACGTGGTCATCGCGAATTCGCAATACACGAGCAACCTGATCCGCTCGCAATATCCTCATACCGCCGACCGGATCGGAGTGATCTACCGGGGAACGGATTTCCTGAAGTTTTCGCCCTCGGCCGTAGCGCCCGAGCGAATCGAGGCTTTAAGACAGGCCTGGGATGTCGCCCTCCATGAGCGTGTGGTGCTGCTCGCTGCCCGCCTGACGGGCTGGAAGGGCCAGAAGGTCCTGATCGAGGCCGCCGCCAAGCTGCGCGATAGAGGCGTGACGGACGTCGCCTATATCCTCGCAGGCGATCCGCAGGGGCGTGATTCCTACATGAAGGAACTCGATGGCCTGATCGAGGCCAAGCGCCTCAAGGGGATCGTGCGCCGGGTCGGTCATTGTACTGACATGCCGGCGGCCTTCCTGGCGGCTGCCGTGGTCACGGTGCCTTCGACCGAGCCCGAGGCCTTCGGCCGCTCGGCGGTGGAGGCCCAGGCCATGGGCACGCCGGTGGTGGTCTCAGATCTCGGAGCCGTGCCGGAGACGGTTCTGGCGCCCCCCGCCGTCCAGCCGCAGGAGCGGACGGGCTGGCGGGTGCCGGCAGGCGATGCCGATGCCCTGGCGGAAGCCGTCGGGGCCGCTTTGAACCTGGGTGCCAGCGCCAGAATCGCTCTGGGTACCCGGGCGAGAGCCCATGTGGAGCGGCATTTTTCGCTCGAACGCATGGTTTCGAGCACCCTCAATGTGTATTCCGCGCTTCTGGATAGCTGGTCAGCCAACAGAACAAGTTGACTTCCCGCTGTTTTGCGCGAAATGTCAGTTCATTCTCGGTAATGTTGAGCATGATGCAGAGGCTTTTGGAAAAAGGTCTCCCTCCCTCAACTGAGCCCTCAAACAGGAGATAAGAGCCATTCGCCGTCCCATGAGACCGTTGCCGGTGCCGCAAAAAGAAGGCCCGCGCGCCAACCGAGACATTCGCGGAGTTCGCGAAGTTCAGCTGATCGATGATACCGGACAGAACCGGGGTGTGATGCCCTTCTTCGATGCGTTGCGCATCGCGGAGGATGCTGGCCTCGACCTGGTGGAAATCTCGCCGAACGCGTCTCCCCCGGTCTGCAAGATCCTCGATTACGGCAAATTCCGCTTCCTGGAACAGAAGAAGGCCGCCGAGGCGCGCAAGAAGCAGAAGACCGTCGAGGTCAAGGAAATCAAGCTGCGTCCGGGCATCGACGACCACGATTACGACGTCAAGATGAAAGCCATGAAGGGCTTCTTCGAGGAAGGCAACAAGGTGAAGATCACCCTGCGCTTCCGCGGCCGCGAGATGGCGCACCAGGATCTGGGCCTTAAAGTGCTCGAGCGCGTGAAGGCCGATGTGGGCGATCTCGCCAAGGTCGAGCAGGAGCCCAACTTCGAGGGCCGCCAGGTCGTCATGGTACTCGCGCCGCGCTAAGGGATTCCTTTCCAAGCGAAATTCGTGGCCGTCGGAGTTCCGGCGGCCATTGCTTTTTGGGTGGGCTTCTGTCATAAGCCGCCCTTCATCGAACCGCCCGGCTGTTAGGGCTGCCGTGGCGGTTCGTTTTGCTCACAGCAGCAAGACTGGGCCTGAAGGCGGTCTCAAGCCGCTCCAAAGGCCTGACCAAAGGAGAGCCAAATGCCCAAGCTGAAGACGAAATCGGGCGCTAAGAAGCGCTTCAAGATCACTGGCACCGGCAAGGTCGTTTACGCCCAGGCCGGCAAGCGCCACGGGATGATCAAGCGGACCAAGAAGCAGATCCGCAATCTGCGCGGCACCACGACGCTGTTCGAGGGCGATGCCTATAACGTGAAGAAGTACTTCCTGCCGAACGGCTAAGGCGGTCTTCCACCACATCCCTGATTTTGAAGGAGTTTTCCCATGGCCCGCGTCAAACGGGGCGTTACCGCCCACGCCAAGCACAAGAAGGTTTTTAAGGCTGCCAAAGGCTTCTACGGTCGCCGCAAGAACACGATCCGCATCGCCAAGCAGGCGGTCGAGAAGAGCATGCAATATGCCACTCGCGACCGTCGCAACAAGAAGCGCACGTTCCGCGCTCTCTGGATCCAGCGCCTCAACGCTGCGGTCCGCCTGCATGGCCTGACCTATTCCCGATTTATCGACGGTCTCGGCAAGGCTGGGATCGAGGTCGATCGCAAGGTCCTGTCCGAACTGGCCATCCACGAGCCGGCTGCTTTCGCGGCTTACGTGGAGCGCGCCAAGGCCGCCCTGCCGCAGCAGGCCGCCTAAGACAGACTTCGGCATCGGTGCGGCTGGCGTGTTCAGCCGCACCGCCTTTACCCGCTTCTCCGAGACCATCCGCGCTGACGGCTTGATCTAAGCTGTCGGTTGCCATCACGCGGCTCGGACGACTTGACGGTTCCCGCGCCGCGCCTCACTCAAAGCGCTTGCATCTGGCAAGGGACCGATGACCGATCTCAATCAACTCGAACATGACCTGATCTCTCAGGTCGAAGCCGCCGGCGACGAAGCGGCTCTCGAAGCCGTGCGCGTCTCCGCCCTCGGCAAGAAGGGCTCCGTCTCCGAACTTTTAAAAACCCTCGGCGCCATGACGCCCGAGGAGCGCAAGGAGCGTGGCCCGCTCATCAACGGCCTGCGCGACAAGGTGCAGTCCGCAATCACCGCGAAGAAGGAAACGCTCGCCGAGGCCGCCCTCGAGGCGCGTCTTGCCGCCGAGCGCATCGACGTGACGCTGCCCGTGCCTGAAGCGCCGGAAACGCGCGGCCGCATCCATCCGATCAGCCAAGTCATCGAGGAACTGACGGCGATCTTCGCCGATATGGGTTTCTCCGTCGCCGAGGGGCCGGATATCGAGACAGATTATCTCAACTTCACGGCGCTCAACTTCCCCGAAGGCCACCCGGCCCGCGAGATGCACGACACCTTCTTCCTCGCCCCCGACGAGAAGGGCGAGCGCAAGGTGCTGCGCACGCATACCTCGCCGGTGCAGATCCGCACGATGACGGGGCAGAAGCCGCCGATCCGCGTGATCATTCCGGGCCGTACCTATCGTCACGACTCGGACCAGACCCACACGCCGATGTTCCACCAGGTCGAAGGCCTCGTCATCGACAAGCAGGCCAACATCGCGCACCTGAAGTGGATTCTCGAGGAGTTCTGCAAGGCCTTCTTCGAGGTCGAGCAGGTGAAGATGCGCTTCCGCCCATCCTTCTTCCCCTTCACGGAGCCGTCCGCCGAGGTCGACATCCAGTGCTCGCGCAAGGGCGGCGAGATCCGCTTTGGCGAGGGCGACGATTGGCTCGAAATTCTCGGCTGCGGCATGGTCCATCCGAACGTGCTTCGCAATTGCGGGCTCGATCCGGACGAGTATCAGGGTTTCGCCTGGGGCATGGGCATCGACCGCATTGCGATGCTGAAATACGGCATGCCGGATCTGCGTCCGTTCTTCGAGGCGGATGTGCGCTGGCTGAATCATTACGGTTTCCGCCCGCTCGACATCCCGTCCCTCGTCAGCGGCCTGACTGCGTAAAGGAGGAGAGCACCCATGAAATTCACCCTCTCCTGGCTCAAGGATCATCTCGACACCACGGCGTCTCTCGACGAGATCGTGGAAACGCTCACGCGCATCGGCCTCGAGGTCGAAGGCGTGGAGGACAAGGCGAAGACGCTGGCGCCCTACACGATCGCCTATGTGATCTCCGCCGAGCAGCACCCGAATGCGGACAGGCTGCGCGTGTGCATGGTCGATACGGGCGAAGGCAAGCCGATCCAGGTCGTCTGCGGCGCGCCGAATGCCCGCACCGGCATGAAGAGCGTGTTCGCGCCCCCCGGCACCTACATTCCGGGCAAGAACATCACGCTCGGAATCGGCACCATTCGCGGCGTTGAGAGCGCGGGCATGCTGTGTTCGGCGGCGGAGCTCGAGATCTCCGACGATCACGACGGCATCATCGAGCTTCCCGCTGATGCACCGGTGGGCGTGGCTTACGCCACCTATGAAGGCCTCGACGATCCGGTGATCGAGATCAATCTCACGCCCAACCGGCCCGATTGCACCTCGATCTTCGGCATCGCCCGCGATCTCGCGGCCGCTGGTCTCGGCACGCTGAAGGGCGGTGATGTCCCCGCCATTCAGGGCAAAGGCGCGTGCCCGGTTTCCGTGACGCTCGATTTCTCGCCTGAGGATGCGCATCTCTGCCCGACCTTCGCGCTTCGCCTCGTGCGCGGTGTGAAGAACGGTCCGTCGCCGGAATGGATACAGCGTCGTCTGCTCTCCATCGGGCTGCGCCCGATCAACGCGCTCGTCGACATCACCAATTACATCACCTTCGATCGTGGCCGTCCGCTGCACGTGTTCGACGCCAAGAAGGTGAAGGGCAATCTCACCGTGCGCCGCGCGAAGGATGGCGAGGAGGTGCTGGCGCTCGACGGCCGCACCTACAAGCTCGATCCCGGCATCGTGGTGATCGCCGATGAGGACGGTGTCGAATCCATCGCCGGCATCATGGGTGGCGAGCATTCCGGCTCGGATGAAGGCACCACCGACGTGCTGATCGAATCCGCGCTCTGGGATCCGCTGAACATCGCGCAGACAGGCCGCCGCTTAAGCATCATCACCGATGCGCGCTATCGTTTCGAGCGCGGCGTTGATCCGGCCTTCACGGTGCCGGGTCTCGATCTCGCGACCAGGATGGTCATCGATCTCTGCGGCGGCGAGGCGACGGAGGCTGTCATTGCGGGTCAGGTTCCGGACACCACGCGCGTCATCGCGTTCCCGTGGTCGGAGGTGCCGCGTTTGTCGGGCCTTGATGTGAAGCCTTCAGAATCCGAGTCAATCCTGAAGAAGCTCGGATTCCAGGTTCAGGGTTCGGGCGAGCGCGTGAATGTCACGCCGCCATCCTGGCGCCCCGATGTCGAGGGCAAGGCGGATCTGGTCGAGGAAGTCATCCGCATTGCCGGTGTCGACCGCATCGAGCCGCAGCCGCTGCCGCGCCTCGAAGCTGCTGTCGCAAAGCCGATCCTCACGCTCATCCAGAAGCGCACGCGTCTGGCGCGTCGTGCGCTCGCCGTGCGCGGCTTGGTGGAGGCTGTCACCTGGTCCTTCATCTCGAAGCAAGAAGCCGAGCTCTTCGGCGGTGGTGATGCGCGTCTTGCGCTCGCCAACCCGATTGCGGCGGAGCTTTCCGACATGCGTCCGAGCCTGCTGCCGGGCCTGCTGAAGGCAGCCCAGCGCAATGCGGATCGCGGGTTCAGTGATGTGGCGCTCTTCGAGGTCGGCCAGACCTTCGCGTCTGACGAGCCTGAAGGCCAGTCGATCAAGGCCGCCGCCGTGCGTCGCGGCACGGCCCGCGCCGAAGGTGTCGGCCGTCACTGGGATGGCGGCGCGCAGAGCGTCGATGCCTTCGACGCCAAGGCGGATGTGCTGGCGCTGCTCGCGGCTCTCGGCATCCCGGCCGGCGGTCTGCAGATCGTCCCCGGTGGCCCGGCCTGGTTCCATCCCGGTCGTTCCGGCACGCTGCAATTCGGTCCGAAGAACATCGTCGGCGCTTTCGGCGAGGTTCACCCGAAGATCCTGAAGGCTCTCGACCTGAAGGGCCCGCTGGTAGCCTTCGAGCTCAATCTCAATGCGCTTGTGCCGCCGAAGGCCAAGCCCACCAAGATGAAGCCGAAGCTGAGCCTGCCCGACTTCCAGCCGCTTACCCGCGACTTCGCCTTCGTGGTCGGCCGCGACGTGGCGGCAGGCGATATCCTGAAGGCGGCTCAAGGTGCCGAGCGTCAGCTGATCGTGGGTGTCGACGTGTTCGACATCTACGAGGGCACCGGCATCGATCCGGACAAGAAGTCCGTGGCCATCGCCGTCACCCTGCAGCCGACGGAAAAAACCCTGACCGATGTGGAGATCGAAGCCGTTTCGGCCAAGATCGTCGCCGAGGTGTCGAAGAAAACCGGCGCGGTGCTGCGGTCATAAGTGATGGTCATCCCGGGCAAGCGTAGCGAAACCCGGGATCGCCCTCAGAACACGGTGCGAAAACTCTTCCGTCATGGCCGGGCTTGACCCGGCCATCACGTCTTGAGAGCCGTCGCGCTTCAAAAGCGTGGATACCCGGCACAAGGCCGGGCATGACGAAGCGGGTCTCTCATCCAGTTCGCGCTTCGGATTGATTCAGGCCGTCCGGAATGACACCGCCTCGGAGCCGTTCAGCGGGTTGTTCTCATCCCAGCCGTAACGAATGGTGTCGAAACGCATCGAGCGTGCATCGACCATCAGGAGCCGACCGACGAGGCTCTCTCCGAAGCCCACGATCTCCCGGATCACCTCCATCGCCATCAGACTGCCCATCACGCCTGCCAGCGCTCCGAGCACGCCTGCTTCCGCGCAGGTGGGAATGGTGCCCGGCGGGGGCGAGGAGGGGAACAGGCAGCGATAGGTGGGGTTGGGTTTGCCGTCAGGGCCGGTTTCATGCGCTCTGATCGTCGTCAGCGAGCCGTCGAACTGGCCAAGCGCCGCCGTGACCAGCGGCTTCCTCTCGAAAAAGCAGGCATCCGACACCGCATAGCGTGTTTCGAAATTGTCCGAGCCCTCGGCGACGATGTCATAGCGGCGGATCAGGTCACGGGCATTCTCAGCGGTCAGCCGCAGGTCATGAGGCTCTGCCGTAACGTGAGGATTAAGACGCAGGATGGCCTTGGCCGCGCTCTCAACCTTGAGAGTCCCGATATCGGGCGTTCCATGGATTACCTGCCGCTGCAGGTTGGAGAGGGATACCGCGTCACTGTCCACAAGTCCGATGGTACCGATTCCGGCGGCGGCCAGATATTGGATCAGAGGCGCTCCAAGGCCTCCGGCTCCGATCACGAGCACACGGGCACCTTTGAGCTTCAGCTGCCCGGGGCCTCCCATGTCCCGAAGGACCAGGTGACGGGCATAGCGGTCGATTTCGTCTGGGGTCAGGGGCATGGAGTGACCTTAACGTCAGGCCTCAAGCTATCAACCATTCCCTGAAGGAAAATAACATCTCGGCTTGACAGATACCTTGGCGTTGTGACCCTTCCCGTGCCATCGTCAAGGGGCAACCGGACACTCAATCCGGAGTCAGACAGGGAACAATGCCGATGACAGTTACCAAGCTCGGCCTCGCACTCGCGGGCCTCGCCTTCTCCGCCACGGCTGCCTTTGCGCAGCAGGCGGCCTTCAAGCCCGCCGTCGTCTACGATCTGGGCGGCAAGTTCGACAAATCCTTCAACGAAGGCGTTCATACGGGTGCCGAGAAGTTCAAGAAGGACACGGGCACCGATTACCGCGATTTCGAGCCGCAGAACGACGCTCAGCGCGAGCAGGCCCTGCGCCGCTTCGCCCGTGACGGCTTCTCGCCGATCGTGGCCGTCGGCTTCAGCCAGGAATCCGCCCTGAAGAAGGTCGCCGAGGAATTCCCGAACACCAAATTCGCCATCATCGATGCCGTCGTCGAGAAGCCGAACGTGCAGTCCATCGTGTTCAAGGAGCATGAAGGCTCGTTCCTGGTGGGTCTCCTGGCCGCCAAGGCTTCGAAGACCGGCAAGGTCGGCTTCGTCGGTGGCATGGACATCCCGCTCATCCGCAAGTTCGCCTGCGGCTACGTCCAGGGCGTCAAGTACGCCAACAAGGACGCCGAGGTCTTCCAGAACATGACCGGCACCACGGGCGCCGCCTGGAACGATCCGGTGAAGGGCGGCGAGCTCGCCAAGGGCCAGATCTCCCGCGGCGCGGACGTGATCTATCATGCGGCCGGCGGTACGGGCGTGGGCGTGCTGCGTGCTGCGGCTGACGCCGGCAAGCTCGGCATTGGCGTCGACTCCAACCAGAACGCCCTGCATCCGGGCAAGGTGCTGACCTCCATGGTCAAGCGCGTGGATGTCGCCACCTACAATGCCTTCGATCAGGCCAAGAAGGGCACCTTCAAGGGCGGCCTTTCGGTTCTCGGTCTTGCCGAGGACGGCGTGGCGTGGGCGCTCGACGACAACAACAAGTCGCTCGTGACCGCCGACATGAAGGCCGCAGCCGACAAAGCCGCAGCCGACATCAAGTCCGGCGCCATCAAGGTCCACGACTACATGTCGGACTCCAAGTGCCCGATGTAAGCTGACGCATCGATCCGGCCGCAGGCTTTTCTTAAAGAGGGCCTGCGGCCGTTTCCGTTTTTAGGTTTGTGCTTTTTCCGATAAGATCCGCGGGCTTTTTCCTTGCTGGATAACCCCTAGAGGCCAATGTCTCCCGCCATTGAACTCATCGCCATCAACAAGAGCTTCGGCACCGTTCAGGCCAACAAGGACGTGAATCTGTCCGTCGAGCGTGGCACGATCCATGGCATCGTCGGCGAGAACGGTGCGGGCAAGTCGACGCTCATGTCGATCCTCTACGGCTTCTATGAAGCGGATTCAGGCGATATCCGCGTCAATGGCGCGCCCACCCGGATCCGCTCCTCCAACGATGCCATCGCAGCCGGGATCGGCATGGTTCACCAGCACTTCATGCTGGTCGAGCCGCTGACCGTCGTCGAGAACGTGATGCTCGGTGCCGAAGGCGGCGCCATGCTGCGTGCGGGCGAGGCCAAGGTACGTAAGGAACTCGCGCGTCTTGCCACCGATTACGGCCTGGAAATCGACGTGAACGCCACCGTTGGCGAGTTGTCCGTCGGCCTCCAGCAACGGGTAGAAATTCTCAAGGCCCTCTATCGCGGCGCGGACATTCTCATTCTCGATGAACCCACCGCCGTGCTCACTCCCGCTGAAGCGGATGCGTTGTTCGAACTGCTTCGCTCGCTGAAACAGCAGAGCAAGACCGTCGTTCTCATCACGCATAAGCTGCGCGAGATCATGGCGATCACGGATCGCGTCTCGGTCATGCGCCGTGGCGAGATGGTGGCCACCGTCGAGACGGCGAAGACTTCGCCGCCCGAGCTTGCGGAATTGATGGTCGGCCGCCGCGTGCTGCTGCGGGTGGAAAAAACCGAGAAGGCGCCCGGCGCTCCCGTGCTCGAAGTCGATAATCTCTCCGTTGTCGATGGCCGTGGCGTGCTGCGTGTCGCCAATGCGTCCCTCACCGTTCGTGCAGGCGAGATTGTCGGCATCGCAGGCGTTGCGGGTAACGGCCAGAGCGAGCTTCTGGAAGCGATCGCCGGCATGCGTCAGCCTGTGCTCGGCTCCATCAGGTTTGAGGGGCAGGATATTCACTTCTCGGAGCACAATCCGCATCGCATGCGCGAGCTTGGCCTGCTGCACGTGCCGGAGGATCGTCTGCGCATGGGACTCGTGCCCGCTTTTCCTGCTTTCGAGAGCGCCGTTCTCGGCTTCTCGCACGAGCCGCAGCTTGGGCGGGGTCCGCTTCTCGATCATGACCGTCTCATCGCGGATCTCGCGAAGAAGATGGAGCAGTACGATGTCCGCCCGCCTGCACCGCGCCTGAAGACATCGAACTTCTCCGGTGGCAATCAGCAGAAGATCGTGCTGGCGCGCGAGATCGAACGCAACCCGAAAGTCCTCCTCGTGGGCCAGCCGACGCGTGGCGTCGATATCGGCGCCATCGAGTTCATCCACCGACGTCTCATTGCGTTGCGCGATGCCGGAGTGGGCATTCTGCTCGTGTCGGTGGAGCTCGATGAGATCATGCATCTGTCCGACCGTATCCTCACCATGTGCGGCGGCAGGATTACCGGCGAGCGTAAGCCTGATCAGACGAACGAGCAGGATCTGGGCTTGCTCATGGCCGGCGTCACCGACGAGGCTGCCTGATGCAGCCGAGATTGACCCTCGTTACGCTCGGCGTTGCGGATCTCGCAAAATCCCGCGCCTTCTATGAAGCATGGGGCTGGAAGGCATCTTCTGCCAGCCAGCCGAGTGTCGCCTTTTTCCAGGCGAACGGCCTTGCGCTGGCACTCTTCGGACGGGCTGATCTTGCCAAGGATGCAGGCGTCGAGGACAAGCCCACCGGCTTTGCCGCCATCTCGCTCGCCTATAACGCGCATTCCAAGCAGGAGGCCGATGAGGTCTATGCCCGCGCCATCGCTGCCGGCGCTCGCGCCGTGAAGCCGCTGCAGGACGTGTTCTGGGGCGGCTATTCAGGCTACTTCGCCGATCCTGACGGGCATCTCTGGGAGGTGGCCTGGAATCCTTTCTTCCCTCTCGACGAACAGGGCCACCTGTTCCTGCCGGATCATCAGACGTGAGTGCTCCTATCGACATGCCCAAATGGGCCGACACGTTTCTCGTGCCTGCCATCTCCGTCGTGGCGGCATTCCTGATCGCGGGCCTCGTGGTGCTCAGCATCGGCGAGAATCCGCTGACGGCCACGCGCTACCTGCTGCAGGGAAGTCTCGGCACGGGTGAGGGCCTGGGATTCACCCTGTTCTATGCCACCGATTTCATTTTCGTGGGGCTGGCGGTCGCTGTTGCCTATCATGCAGGCCTGTTCAACATCGGAGGCGAGGGCCAGGCGACGCTGGCGGGATTGGGCATTGCGCTTGCGCTCAATCATCTCACTTTCCTGCCCGGCTTCCTTCTTATTCCCATAGGCATCATCGCCGCTGCCGCCTTTGGCGCAGCCTGGGCAGCGGTGCCGGGCTATCTGCAGGCGAAGCGCGGCAGCCACATCGTGATCACCACGATCATGTTCAATTGGCTCGCGAGCGTCCTGATCGTGTATCTCCTCGTGAATGTGCTGCGCGAGCCGCAATCGATGAATCCGGAAACGCGCGCCTTCCCGGAAGGTTCGTATATTCCGTTCATGCATGAGGTGTTCGCCGCATTCGGCATCGATATTCCGGCGTCGCAGCTCAACCTCACCCTCGTGCTGGCGCTGATTTCGGCCTATCTCATCTGGCTCCTCATCTACCGCTCTCGCCTCGGCTATGCGATCCGCGTTGTGGGCTCCAATCCCACCGCCGCGATCTATGCCGGTATCTCTCCTGCGCGCATCACGATCATTGCCATGGTGCTGTCCGGCGCGCTTGCAGGCGGTCTCGCGGTGAATGAGCTGATGGGCTATCAGCACCGGCTCCTGCTGGAATTCACTTCCGGCTACGGCTTCGTCGGCATTGCCGTCGCGCTCATGGGGCGCGCGCATCCGGTCGGCATCATTCTCGCCTCGCTCCTGTTCGGCATTCTCTATCAGGGCGGCGCGGAGCTGGCTTTCGAGCAGCCCGCCATCACCCGCGACATGGTTGTGGTGATCGGCGGCATCATCATTCTGTTTGCCGGTGCGCTTGATGGTCTCTTCCGGCGTCTCGTGGCGCAGCTGCTGTCACGTCCTAAACTGGCCGGAGTGTGAGTATGGATTTCGGCATCATCGTCACGATCCTCGACTCGGCGTTGCGTCTCTCCATTCCGCTCCTGGCCGCGTGCCTGGCTGGTCTCTGGTCCGAGCGCTCGGGCGTTGTCGATATCGGCCTCGAAGGCAAGATGCTTGCGGCTGCCTTTGCTGCCGCAGCCGCTGCCTATGTTTTCGGCTCGGCTTGGATCGGGCTTGTCTTCGGTATCTTTGCATCGGTGGTCTTCGGCCTCATTCACGGCTTTGCGTCCATCAGCCAGCGCGGCAACCAGATCGTGTCCGGCGTCGCCATCAACATGCTGGCGGCTGGCCTCACCGCTATCGTCGGCAATGCCTGGTACGGGCAGGGCGGACGCACGCCGCCGCTGGAAGGGGATCAGCGTTTCGACGGCATCCTCTTCGGACATTCGGCGCTCGTCTATGTGGTTCTGCTCGCCGTGCCGCTCACCTGGTTCATCATGGGCCGCACCCGTTTCGGGCTTCGCCTGCGCGCAGTTGGTGAGAATCCGGCTGCGGTGGATACGGCGGGCATCTCCGTGACAGGCCTACGCTACTCGGCCGTCGTGATCGGCGGAATCTTCTGCGGCATCGGCGGCACTTATCTCTCTGTCGGACAGGCGGCGGGCTTCCTGCCCAACATGACTGCAGGCCGCGGCTTCATTGCGCTCGCTGCGCTCATCTTCGCCAAGTGGCGCGCATGGCCTGCGTTGGGAGCCTGCTTCCTCTTCGGGCTCCTTGATGCCGTCGCCAACCAGCTTCAGGGGCTTTTCATTTCCGGCATCGGCGAGGTGCCGGTGCAGGCCATTCAGGCGCTGCCTTATCTGATGACGGTCATTCTGCTCGCTGGCGTGATCGGCAAGGCCATTCCGCCGCGTGCGGCCGGCGTACCCTATGTGAAGGAGCGTTGATCATGGCTTCTCTCGACACGCTTTTCGAAGCGGCCAGGGCGATCCAGGCGAAGGCCTATGCGCCTTATTCCCGCTTCAAGGTGGGTGCTGCCATTGCCACGCCTGAAGGGCAGGTGTTTACCGGCTGCAACGTGGAGAACGCGGCTTATCCGGTGGGCTCCTGCGCGGAAGCGGGCGCCATCTCGGCGATGATCGCAGGCGGTGGACATCGCATCGGCGAAATCGTGGTGATGGGCGAGGGCGAGCATCTCGTCACGCCCTGCGGCGGCTGCCGCCAGCGCATTCGCGAATTCGCGGCGCCCGATACGAGGATTCATATCGCGGGCCCTGAAGGCGTCCGCAAAAGTTTCACCCTGGATGAGCTGTTGCCCTTCTCGTTCGGGCCCGACAACCTGACGGACAGATAAGAGGCGATCATGCAGCAGAACGCTCAAGAGGCCGCCGAATTCGTGCGTGCTCGCGGCTTCGATGGCCGCTTCGATGTCGCCTTCGTGCTCGGCACCGGTCTCGGCACTCTGGTTGACGAGGTGAGTGATGCGGTGAGCCTCGCTTATGCCGACATTCCGCATTTTCCGAGGAGCGGCGTGTCGGGACATGCTGGCAAGCTCGTGGCAGGTCAACTCGAGGGCAAGCGCGTTCTCCTGTTCCAGGGCCGCGCGCATTACTACGAGACGGGTGATGCAGGTGCGATGCGCTTAGCCGTAGCCTTCGTGAAGGAGCTTGGAATTCCGGTTCTGGTCGCGACCAACGCCGCAGGTTCCGTGCGGGCTTCGATCCGTCCCGGCAGCCTCGTCGCCATCAATGATCATCTCAATCTCTCGGGCGCAAATCCCCTCCTGCGCGATCACACGGAAGGCCGTTTCGTCTCGTTGACGGACGCTTACGATCCCCAATTGCGTGCGGTTCTTCAGCGTGCCGCGAAGAAGACCGGCATTGATCTGCCGGAGGGCGTTTACGCATGGCTGTCCGGCCCGAGCTTCGAGACGCCTGCCGAAATCAAGATGGTGCAGGTCCTCGGCGGCGATCTCGTCGGCATGTCCACGGTGCCGGAGGTCATCCTCGCGCGCTATTACGGCCTGCGGGTTGCCGCGATCTCCGTCGTCACCAACCTGGCCGCCGGTATCGAAGGCGCTTCGCCCTCACACCAGGAAACCAAGGATACAGCGGCGGAAGTCTCTGAGAAGTTCAAGCGCCTCATCCGTTCCTTCGTCGCGGAGCTTTAAGAAATGTCTGACGCGCAAATTGCCCAGCGTGCCCTGCGCTGCCTCGATCTCACCGACCTGACGGATAATTGTACCGATCAGGCCATCGATGCGCTTTGCAAGAAAGCGCTCGATTCCCGCGGCCCTGTCGCCGCCGTCTGCGTATGGCCCCAGTTCGTGAAGCGCGCGCAGGAGAACCTCAGAGGTTCTCCTGTCCGCATCGCAACGGTGGTGAACTTCCCCGCCGGCGGCGAGGAGGTGGATCGCGTCACGGATGATGTGCAGGAGGCTCTCTCCGATGGCGCGAACGAGATCGATCTCGTTCTGCCTTATGGGGCGGTCCGCCGTGGCGATCTGGCGATTGCGACGGAAATGGTCGAAGCCGTGCGCGATCTCGTCGATCAGGGGCGGCTTCTCAAGGTCATTCTTGAAACCGGCGAGTTGAAGGATGCGCAGCTGATCGAAACAGCAAGCCGTCTCTCCATCGGGGCCGGTGCCGATTTCATTAAGACTTCGACCGGCAAGACATCTGTTTCCGCGACTCCGGAAGCGGCGGAGATCATGCTCAACACGATCAAGGAATCCGGGCGCAATGTGGGTCTCAAACCCTCGGGCGGCATTCGGACTGTTGCCGATGCGAGGATCTATCTCGATCTCGCCGACCGCATCATGGGCCCGGGATGGGCGACGCCGAAGACCTTCCGCATTGGCGCAAGCAGCGTCTACGACACCCTGATTGCAGCCATCGAAGGACGTGCAGGCGAAGCCGCCACCGGAGCTTACTGACATGAGCCTCCTTCCGCAGGAAATCATCCGTCGCAAGCGCGACGGCGGTACGCTGGATGCTGTCGAGATCGAGAGCTTCATCCAAGGGCTCACCTCTGGCGCTGTTTCCGAAGGCCAGGCCGCGTCCTTCGCCATGGCGGTCTTCTTTCGTGGCCTCTCCGTGCCGGAGCGCGTGGCGCTGACGCGAGCCATGATGCATTCGGGCGAGGTGCTAACATGGGATCTGCCGGGCCCCGTGCTCGACAAGCACTCCACCGGCGGCGTGGGCGACACGGTGAGCCTGGCGCTCGGTCCGGCTGTCGCGGCCTGCGGCGGCTATGTGCCGATGATTTCCGGTCGTGGTCTCGGCCACACGGGCGGCACGCTCGACAAGTTCGATTCCATTCCGGGCTACGTCACGCAGCCTGACATCGACACCTTCCGTCGTGTCACGCGTGAGGTCGGCTGCGCCATCATCGGTCAGACCTCCGATCTCGCACCGGCCGACAAGCGCCTCTACGCCATCCGCGACGTGACGGCGACGGTGGAATCCATCGATCTCATCACCGCATCCATTCTCTCGAAGAAGCTGTCAGCCGGCCTTCAGGGCCTCGTGATGGACGTGAAGTTCGGCTCCGGCGCGTTCATGGACAATGCGAAGGATGCGCGCGCGCTCGCCGAGAGCCTCGTGCTCGTTGCCAATGGCGCAGGCCTGCCGACGAGCGCTCTGCTCACCGACATGAACCAGCCCCTCGCTTCCGCGGCCGGCAATGCGGTGGAGATGGCCTATGCGGTCGATTACCTCACGGATCGTCGCCGCGAGAAGCGGTTTCACGAGGTGACGGTGGCGCTCTCTGCCGAGATGCTGGTGCTCGGCAAGATCGCCGCTGATATCGATGAAGCACGCGCGAAGATCGAGAACGCGATCTCCTCCGGCAAGGCGGCCGAGGTGTTCCAGCGCATGGTGACGGCGCTCGGTGGCCCTGCTGATTTCCTGGAGAACCACGAGAAACATCTCCAGGCAGCACCTGTGGTCCGCCCCATTCATGCGGAGCGTTCCGGCATCGTGCAGAGCATCGCCACGCGCGATGTGGGCGTTGCGGTTGTCGCGCTCGGCGGAGGGCGCACGCGTCCGCAGGATCCGATCGACCACGCGGTCGGCCTGACCCGGCTTGCCGAGATCGGCGAGACGGTCGCTGCCGCTCGCCCGCTCGCCATCGTGCATGCGCGCAGCGAAGAAGCCGCCAAGGCGGCCGAACGCATGGTGCGCGCTGCCTACACCCTCGGCGATGGGAAAGCTGAACCCGGAACGCTGATCCTCGAACGCATTGGAGCGAAATCGTGAGCCTGCTTGTCGCCGTCACGTGGGAAACGCAGCCCTGGGTCGAACGCTTCACGCGCCACTTGCCGGGCAGCGAGATCGCGGTGCTGGGCGAGGATTTCGACAGAAGCAGGGTCCGTTATGTCGCAACCTGGGGACCGAAACCGGGAAGCCTGGATGACCTGCCGAACCTGGAGGCGATCTTCTCGCTCGGTGCCGGTGTCGATCATCTGATGGGCTATCCCGGTCTTCCGGACGTGCCGATCGTGCGTGTGGCGCAGGACGATCTCACACATCGCATGAGTGAATACATGGTGATGCATTGTCTCATGTACCTGCGCGATCATGCGCGCTTTGCCGAGGCTCAGCGGGCCAAGCGCTGGGAGCAGGATCGCTCGCCGCCGATCGCAGCGGATGTGCGCGTCGGCATCATGGGTTTCGGCGTGCTCGGACAGGATGCTGCGGCAAAGCTCAAGATGATGGGCTTCGACGTGGCAGGCTGGAGCCGCACGCCGAAATCAGTCGAGGGGTTCAAGGTTTATTCGGACGAGAGCGGGCTCGATGAGTTTCTTGCACGCACGGACATTCTGGTGAGCCTCATCCCGCTCACGCCCGACACGCGCGGTATTCTCAACCGCGGCCTGTTCAGAAAGCTCGCACAGGATGGCAGGCTCGGCGGCCCGATCCTCATCAATGCGGGCCGGGGCGGCTTGCAGGTGGAGGCGGATATTCTCGCCTGCCTCGACGACGGAACGCTGAAAGCGGCAACCCTCGATGTGTTCGAGAAGGAGCCGCTGCCGGAGGATTCCGCACTCTGGGCGCATCCGGGCGTCACGATCACGCCGCACAACGCTGCCGTAAGCGAGCCCGAGGCGACGGCGCGCTACATTGCAAGGCAGATTCTGCGCCACGAGGCAGGAGAGCCGTTCGAGAACGTCGTTGATCGAGTGCGGGGCTATTGAAGGTATGGGGCGTCAGAACGCCCCATAGCCACGCATGCCGTCCCACAGCAGCTTGAAGGCTGTCACGGTGAGAAGGGCATAGCAGAGGCGGTAGAGCTGCTTCTGGTCCAAGCGCTCATGCAAGGCATATCCGGCCCATACACCTAGCGGGATGATGGGCAGGCACAACCCCATCAATGTCCAAAGCTCGGCGCCTGGTTTTGCGAGCGCGAGCCACGGCACGACCTTCATCAGATTGCCTGCCGCAAAGAAGCTGCTGCTCGTTCCGGCATAGACTGCTTTGGGGAGACCGAGCGGCAGAAGATACATCGCGACCGGCGGACCGCCGGAATGCGCCATCATGGATGAAACGCCCGATGCCGTACCTGCAATGACGGCTTTGGCCTTCGAGCGCGGGCGCTGCACGATCTTGCCGCCACCACGAAACCATAAGCCCGTGAAGGCCAGAGTGATGGTGGCGATGATGATTGCCACCACGCTGCGGTCGATCACCTTCAACAGCAGGAAGCCGATGGCCGTGCCGCAGGCAAGGCCGGGGAGAAGCAGGCCTAGGTCGATCTTCGACCATGTGCTCGGCCGCCAGTAATAGAGCGCTGCCATATCCATCAGCACGAAGAGCGGCGCGAGAACCGCTCCGGCGCTGATGGGGTCCATCACCAGCGACAAGACGGGGATGCCGACAATGGCGAGTCCGCCGCCGAAGGCGCCCTTCATGAAGGCGATGAGAAAGACCCCGAAGCCTGCCACGAGCAGAACGGACAGATCGGGCAGATAACTCATCAGCGATTACAGACGCTTGATCGAGCTGATCGGGCCGTAGCTCGTCCGGCGGATGCGTTCCTCCGCGACAGACAGCGGTTCGATCATGACGGTCATGCTGTGGCCGGTGGCATGGATGAAGTTCGTTTCATCCATCATCAGGCCCACATGGCCCTTCCAGAACACCAGGTCGCCACGGCGCAAGCCGCTGAGATCGGCCTTCACGTCGATGGCGGTGCCGAGCGCTCTTTCCTGCATGTCGGTGTCACGCGGCGCCTTGATGCCCGCTGCGGTCAGAACGGTCTGAACGAGACCGGAACAGTCAAGGCCAAGGCTCGTCCTTCCGCCCCAGAGATAAGGCGTATTCAGGAACCGCTGGGCCACGCTCACGTAATCAGCCTCACGCGCATCGATGGTGGCGAGATGCGCAGCATAGACCCAGCCGCCGTCGGCAATTTGTGCGTAATCGCCTTGCGTGCCCACGACGGCAACCTTCGAGTTCATGGTCAGAAGGTCGCTGTGCGGCAGCTTCAGGTTGGGGCCCGGATAGATGAAGGTGCGAATGGCCGCGACCTTGTGCGTCGCCTGCGGTCTAGGCTCGCCAAGCACGACACTCGGCAGATAGCCCACATAGCCGTCGTCGCGCAGCTGCACCCAGGCCCAGCCCTCGTGGTCGTCGTAAACCGTGACGGCTTCTCCAAAGATGGCCTGCGTGTCGACAGGGGCTTCCCGTGAGGGATGGCGATGGAGGGGGGCGAAGGAGGCGACAACGCGCTTCGCCGTTCCGGTCGTGAAGCGCTCGGCCTTGACTTGGCCGCGAAGCTTCTCGTCCGCCAGATCGGCGCGGAACGGGGTGATGCGGCGGTCGAAACTCATCGAGGCAGCTCCTTGTCACGGGTAGTGATAGTGTCTCCTAGCCGTTCCACAGCCAAAGCGCCAGCGACCGTTATCTCTCAGGAAGCGTAGCGCTTCTTCAGGAGGGCATAGATCAGGCGCGCGGCCTGGACCTCGCCGCCTTCAGGGCGGGCCGGGCGAGGGGCGTTGTTCCAGGCGAAGATGTCGAAATGCACATGCGCCTTGGCCTCGGAGACGAAGCGACGCAGGAAAAGGGCCGCCGTGATAGAGCCAGCCATAGGCCCACCCGTGTTGTTCATGTCGGCGTATTTCGAATCGAGCTGGCTCATATAGGGAGACCACAGCGGCATGCGCCACACGGGATCGTTCACGTCCATGCCGGTGCGGGTGATCTCGGCAGCGAGATCCTCATCATCCGTGTAGAAGGGCGGAAGCTCGGGGCCCAGCGCCACGCGGGCCGCACCGGTGAGCGTGGCAAAATCGACGATGAGATCCGGCTTCTCTTCATCCGCCAGGGCCAGCGCGTCGGCGAGGATGAGACGGCCCTCCGCGTCCGTATTGCCGATTTCCACCGTGATGCCCTTGCGGCTGGTGAGAATGTCGCCGGGGCGGAAGGCGTTGCTCGAGATTGCGTTCTCGACGGCGGGAATGAGCACGCGCAGGCGCACCGGGAGCTTCGCGCCCATGATCATGTCTGCGAGCGCCAGCGTTGCCGCAGCACCACCCATATCCTTGCGCATCAGCAGCATGGAGGAGGACGGCTTGATATCGAGGCCGCCGGTGTCGAAGGCGACACCTTTGCCTACAAGCGTGATGCGCGGTGCATTCGCATGGCCCCAGGTGAAGTCGATGAGGCGCGGCGGCGTCGCGGAGGCGCGGCCGACTGCATGGATCATCGGAAAGTTTTGCTTCAGCAGGTCATCTCCGACGATGCTGATGAAGGTTGCACCATGTGCTTCCGCAATCTGGCGCGCAGCGGCTTCGATGCCATCGGGTCCGAGATCGCTTGTCGGCGTATTGACGAGATCGCGGCTGCGGAAGATTGCATTGGCGATGCGCGTCACCTCTTCCGCATCGACGCCCTTCGGCGTGACGAGGCGAACGGATCTGTCATTGCGCTTGCGATAGCGGGTGAAGCTGTAGGAGCCCAGGATCCATGCAAGTGCGGCAAGCGTTGCATCCGGTGCGTCGGTTTCGAAACGATAGATGCCATCCGGCAAAATCGTCGGCAGCTTGCCGACGGCGAAAAGATCGCGCTGCCTGGCGTCTTCATTCGCAAGGCCGAAGGCCACGCCGAACAGGTTGCCGTCCGTGTCCGGCAGCAGGCAATGGCTTCCAGCCTTTCCCTCGAACCCCTGAGCCTTCGCAAAGCCTTGTGCCACCTTCGGTAGTTGCGAGGAAACGGTGCTCCATGTGCTTTCTGTCACGAGCCAGATCGGAAGCGAGTTCTCATTGGACGTGGCGAGAAGAGGGTGAGGCATGAGCTTTGACCTGAGTGGGAGTTGAGCGCTTAGCTCTGGGAATGCTGGCGCACGATCCGCGCCAGGCCGGCAAGCAGCGCTTGCTTGGGGTTCTTAAATTCCGTCTTGATGCCGTGGCGTGCGAGCGCGTGCGCGTAAAGATCTGCACGGTCCTGATCGGCGAGAATGGTGATGGAGGCAGGACGCCCAAATTGCGCAAGCGCGCCGTTGATCTCATCGCCCGTCAGGAGGCCGGAGAGATAAGGCGTCAGCAGATTGCTCGCCATGCGGCCCGAAACCACGGCGGCTCGCGCGCCGAAGAGCAGATGGAGCAGACCCACGCGCGCTGTGCCGTCAGCGCCACCGTTGCGCTCTGCCGCATCGAGGCCCATGTCGAAGCCCTTTTGATCTGAAGGCTCCGTGGCAGCGCGTCCGATCATGGAATGCTCGCGCAACAGCGCATACATCTCGCCCGTCAGGTAGGTGGCGAAGCGCTCGATGCGCCCGTCGCGCATCAGGATCCATTTGGGATGCGTGCCGGCCGAGCAGACGAGGCCGTTCTCGACGCCTGCGCCCAGCGCCAGCGTTTCCTCGCCACGCATCACGTCGGCTGCGCCGGGAGCGGGTTCGCAGAAGAGGCCAGGAATGATGTGAGCCTTTCGGCCATTGGCGAGATCGACCGGCATCAATGCTTTCGCGATCTCAGACGGGCCTGCAGGACAGGAGGCATAGGGTGCCTCCACCCAGCCTTCGCGGCTGCCGACCATGCCGACGAGCAGCACGGGGGCATTCGGTTCGGCAGCGAGCCAGTGCCCGCAATGCTTCAGGAAAACATCGCGATGCTGGCCCTTTTGCAGGGCGGAAACGCCCTCATCCGACGAGACCTGATCGAGAATCGTTTCATGCTCGATCAGATAGCCACGAAAGCGGGTCGTTCCCCAGTCGGCGACGATGAAGCGCAAAGCCTTAATCCAGTGTTTTACAAAGTCACACCGCTAACAGCGCGAGCGTTAGCGCGTTCCATACATACGGTCGCCGGCGTCACCCAGACCCGGCACGATATAGCCATGGTCGTTGAGCCTCTCATCGACGGCCGCGGTCCAGATATGCACGTCGGGATGAGCGCTGCGCAGGCGCTCGATGCCCTCGGGCGCCGCGAGCAGGCAGACGAAGCGGAGGTCCTTCGCGCCGCGCTCCTTCAGGCGCTCGATGGCGGCCACGGCCGAATTGGCGGTGGCGAGCATCGGATCGAGCACCAGCACCATGCGGTCGGCAAGATCGGACGGGGCCTTGAAATAGTATTCGACCGCCTGGAGCGATTCCGGATCACGGTAGAGGCCGATATGGGCCACGCGGGCGGCGGGAACGAGGGTAAGCATGCCATCGAGGAAGCCGACGCCCGCGCGCAGGATGGGAGCGAAGACCAGCTTCTTGCCGGCGATCTGCACGCCTTCCATCTTGGTCAGCGGCGTCTCGATCTCGATCCGCTCCATGGGCAGGTTGCGGGTGACCTCATAGCAGAGGAGCATGCCGATTTCGTTGAGGAGCTGGCGGAAGCCTTTCGTCGAGCGCTGCTTGTCCCGCATCAGGGTCAGCTTGTGCTGAACCAGCGGATGATCGACCACCGTCACGCCTTCCATGCTCTTTCCTCCCTTGGTCGTCGTATGCTGATTCATCAAAATACCGTTCCGTCACTGATGATGCTGAGAGGCGGCGAGCCGTCGCCACGCTTCTCCTTGGCCAATCTGCGCCCTGTCGCCCAGGTTCCGCCTTCGAGTGCCTTCGCGAGGGGAAAGTCCTCTGCGGAAAGCTCAAGCCGGGCACGGATCGGATCGGCAATGCGGTCCAAAAGGGCAACCGTCAAGGCCCGCCACTCCACGACGAGGAGGGAATCCACCGCATGTGCCTGTTTGGCCTCATCCGGGTTCTTTAGGCCGATGACCCTGGTATCGAGGAAAAGCCCGCCATTGCGGTATTCCGGCAGACCTGTGAGTCCGTTGATATCGGCAACAGTGTAGCCGGCCCATTCCAGAGGCTCGATGAGCGAATAGGAGAGCCACTGGGAGAGCTTATGGAAAGGGATGAGCCCTTTCGTGGCGTCCGGGGCCTCCACCAGCGGGTGACGCCAGGTATCGCCCAGATCGATGCCGCCCAAGGTGATCCGGCCGGGCCAGATGGGCCCGAGATGGGTGAGCAGTACCTCCAGGATCGAAGTGGCCTTGATGGCATCGTCTTCGGCGGTGGCCGCCAGCACGTCGACAAGGCCGCCGGGGCGGGGATCGTCCACCTGTCCGAAGATATCCGGGTTCGTCGCCACAGCGCGACCCAGGCGGTTGAGAAGGGCGGCGCGGCCTTCAAGACCCACGAGCGGGTTGTCTCCAGAGACCTGGAATCCCTCGGACAGATCCTCTGGCGTGAGGGCCATGAGCACATCCGCATCGACGCGGAACGGGTCCTCGGGCTTGCTCGAGAACGCGCCGCTCACGAACATGTCGAAGCTCGCGACGGCCAAGCCCTCGGAGCGAGCATAAGTTTCGCCCGTGCGGCCTTCCTGATAGCGCCATTGTGGCCCCGCTCCCGCATCGAGCAGCACGGAGACGATGGCCAGGTCGAAGGCCGAGCGCGCCATCTCTCCGGCATTCGTCCAGGGTGCCCCATGCATCACCGCATCCCAACGGTCATGTCCTCCCGCCGAGAAGTGACGCCAGCGGGCATGGAAGGGGATTTGGAGAGAAGGGTAGGCTTGGTGAATCGTGGCCACCACCTCGTCGGCGCAGGCTTCCAGGCGGCTCAAGTTCACCGTGAAATGCTGCAGACGGCCTTCAAGCCCCGCTTTCAGCAGTTGATGCGACCGTTCGCGCACCGCCGCAGCTTTCAGGAGCGTGCGGGCGGCTTGGGTCTCGGGAGAAGAATGTGGCTGGTCCGTCACGCAGGGCTCCGGTGCTCTTGGATCCAAGAGCGATAGCATAGTCTGATCTGGGCCAGCACTCTCGAGGCCGGCCGATTGCGGAGAAGGTTAAAAGCGCTCGAGATCCCGACCCTTCACCTTGTCCAGTTCCGCCGTGTCGGGCGCACCGTCAGGCGTGTAGTAACCAGCAGCCTTCTTGGCTTCGAGTTCCACTTGCGCATCCGGCGGCACCAGTTCCGGCGGAATGGGCACGCGCTCGACTACCTCGATGCCGGAGCCGGTGATGGCATCGTATTTCATGTTCGACATGGACATAAGCCGATCGATGCGGCGGATTCCGAGCCAGTGCAGCACATCGGGCATGAGCTGCTGGAAGCGTGCATCCTGCACACCCGCCACGCATTCCGTGCGCTCGAAATAGGTGGCTGCTGAATCGCCGCCTTCCTGCCGCTTGCGTGCATTGTAGACGAGGAACTTGGTGACTTCCCCAAGGGCGCGGCCTTCCTTTCGGTTATAGGCGATCACGCCGACGCCACCTGCCTGCGCTTCCTTCACGCATTCCTCGATGCCGTGCACGAGATAAGGACGGCATGTGCAGATGTCGGAGCCGAACACGTCCGAGCCGTTGCACTCGTCATGCACGCGGCAGGCGATGCGTGTCTTCGGGTCGCTCAAGCGCGCCACGTCGCCAATCACATAGACGGTCGTGTTGCCGATGGGTGGCAGGAACACGCTCATGTCGGGGCGCGTCACGAGTTCCGGGAACATGCCGCCGGTTTGCTCGAACAGCGTGCGGCGCAGTTCACCTTCCGTGCAGCCGAAACGTTCTGCGATGCCGGGCAGATACCACACGGGATCGACCGCGATCTTCGTGACCGAGATGTCGCCGGATTCATGCAGAAATCCGCCATCGGCCTTCAGACGCTTCGCGCCCATGGCGGAAAGGATTTCCGGCATGTTGAGGCGTGCCTTCGTGACCGCAATGCTCGGGCGAATGTCGAGGCCGCTCGCGATCTCATCCGCATAGACCTGTCCGACCAGATGGCCCCAGGGGTCGAGCGACACGATCTTATCCGGCTCGAACCATTGCGGATGCGGGCCGATATCCGCGGTGGGATGTGTGTTGTGGAGGTCTGGACGCGTGAGGGGATTGAGCGCGCGAGCCGAGATCGCCAGAGCCCGGTAGAGCGAATAGGAGCCGCCATGCGCGCCGATGACGTTGCGGTCACTCGGGTTCGTGACGGTGCCGACGATGGGCCCGCGCTCCTTCGGGTCCTTCGCGCCCCATTTGATCGGATGCCTGATGGTGCCGGTGTTCGGCTCAGGATGCGAGGTGAGCCGGATATGGGTCGAGCGGTTAGGCGTGCTCATGAATGATCTTCCACGCGAGAACGGGAAGACTCCCCCAACGATCGCCAGGAAAGTCTCCTTACGATCTATGGAAGACTGGGCCAAAGTTGCGCTGACGTCAACGCCTTAAGGCTGTCGCCCTGTCGAGCTTAAATCCAGGACGAACCTTTCTCTCCTGGCCTCAGGCCCAGATGGGCCAGGACGCTCGCGCCGATATCGGCGAAGCTCTCCCGCCGCCCCACGCTGCCAAGATTCACGGCAGGTCCGAAGCAGAGGATCGGCACATGCTCACGGGTGTGGTCGGTGCCAGGCCAGGAGGGGTCGTTGCCATGATCGGCGGTGATGATGACGAGATCGCCCTGGCTCAGCACGGCCTCGATTTCCGGCACGCGCCTGTCGAAGGCCTCGAGAGCTGCAGCGTAGCCCGGGATGTCCCGCCGATGGCCGAATTCGCTGTCGAAATCGACGAGGTTGGCAAAGACGAAGCCGCCCTCGGGCAACGTCTTCATCGCGTCGATCGCGGCGGAGAGGCACGCATCGTTACCGTTCGGCTTGACTTCTTGGCCGGTGCCGCGATGAGCGAAGATGTCGCCGATCTTGCCGACGGTCACAACAGCCTGGCCCGCTTTCGTCAGCGTGTCGAGAATGGTGTCCGACGGCGGGGGCGTCGCGAAATCCTTGCGGTTGCCGGTGCGTTTGAAGCCCGTCTCGGGCGTGCCGAAGAAGGGACGGGCAATCACGCGGCCGATCTTGTACTCGTCGCAGAGCTCTCGCGCGATTCCGCAGACTTCGTAAAGCCGCTCCAGTCCAAACATCTCCTCGTGCGCTGCGATCTGCAGGACGCTGTCGACCGAGGTGTAGCAGATCGGCTTTCCGGTCTTCAGATGCTCGACGGCAAATTCCTCGATGATGGCGGTGCCGGACGCATGCTTGTTGCCGAGGATGCCTGGAAGACCCGCACGCTCGATCAGCGCGTTCGTGAGCTTTTCCGGAAAGGCCGGCACGGTGTTGGGGAAGTAGCCCCAGTCGAAAGCGACTGGAACGCCCGCGATCTCCCAATGGCCGGAGGGCGTGTCTTTGCCCTTCGACGTCTCGACTCCGTATCCCCAGGCTCCCTTCAGCGCGCCCGGAGGGGCAAGGTTCGGCGGCAGGCGGCCCGTCGAGGCTTCGCAGGCAAGTCCTAAGCCCAGAGCCGACATGTGGGGCAGGTGGAGCGGACCCTGGCGCAATCCCGGTCGGTCGCCATTCCCTTTCGCGCAAGCCTCGGCAATGTGGCCGACGGTGTCGGCGCCGACATCGCCGTAAGTATTGGCATCTTCGGCTCCGCCGATGCCGACGGAATCGAGAACGATGAGGAGAGCGCGAGCCATGAAACCTGGTCCTTCAAGCCGTTCGAATCATGACTGATACGGCATTACGGTGAAAGTTGCGATCCTTGAGTTCCATGGGAGTGACCCCCATGAGCATGATCCTCGTGATGATGATCGTGGTCATCGAGATGGCATTCCCGCCCGTGATCCTGGGCGCCCGACGCATGGATTTCGATCTGTAGCGTCGCATGATCAATGCCGAAATGCTCCTTCAGCTCATGCTGAGTTTCGGCCAGGAAGCGGTCTCCAGGGTGTCCGCCGGGCATGACCAGATGAGCCGTGAGCGCCGTCTGCGTGGTGCTGATGGCCCAGACATGCACATGGTGAACACGGGCGACGCCAGGGCGCCCGGCCAGCGCTTTCCTCACCTCGGCTACCGCGATACCCTGAGGCACGCCATGAAGGGACAACTTGAGCGATTGCTTCAGCAAATCCCAGGTGCCCCAGATGATGACAGCGGCGATGACGAGGCTCAGCACCGGGTCGATCCAATGGGCACCGGTCCAGAGAATGGCCAAGCCGCCGAGCACGACGCCGAGGGACACGGCGGCATCCGCCACCATGTGCAGGAATGCGCCACGGATGTTGAGGTCGTGATGGCCGCTCATGAAGAGGAAGGCGGTAAAGCCGTTCACGACGATGCCGATGCCGGCCACGATCATCATCGTGCCGGCAGCCACCGGCGCAGGCTCGATCAGGCGCTGCACCGATTCCCATATGATGCCGCCGATCGCCACCATCAGCAGCAGAGCATTCAACAGCGCTGCAAGAATGGAGCTGGAACGCAGGCCATAGGTGAAGCGCTCCGACGCTCCGCGCCTTGCGAGGATCGCAGCACCCCAGGCAATGGCCAGCCCCAGCACATCGCTGAGATTATGGCCGGCATCCGACAGAAGCGCCATGGAATCGGCAATGAATCCATAGCCCGCCTCGATGGCGACGAAGGCGAGGTTCAGCGCAATGCCGATGGCGAAAGCTCGGCCGTGCCCAACCTCATGGGAATGCCCATCGTGATGGCCTTGATGAGCGTGGCCCGCCGAATGATGATGATGGTGTGCGCGCATGATTTTAATAGTGAGCGTCACTGCCTGACGGCGTTGGTCCCGACCGTCTCCAGGTTGAAGGCCGCCGCAAAGAGAGCCCGTGTATAATCCGTCTGAGGTGCGGCAAAAATATTCTCGGCCGACCCTTCCTCAACAACTTGGCCGTTCTGCATCACCACCACATGATTGGCGAGAGCGCGAACGACCTTCAGGTCATGGCTGATGAACATATAGGCGAGATGCCGCCGCTTCTGAAGATCGCGCAGCAACTCGACAATCTGCGCCTGCACCGACATGTCGAGGGCGGAGGTGGGCTCGTCCAGCATGATGAATTGCGGTTCCAGCGCCATGGCGCGGGCAATCGCGATGCGCTGACGCTGGCCGCCGGAGAATTCATGGGGGTAGCGGTCCATGGTGGCCGGGTCGAGGCCCACATCGTGCAGCGCTCGCGCCACCACGTCGCGGCGCTGGGAATAGGAGAGGCCTTTGTCCTGGACGAGCAGGCCCTCTTCCACGATCTCGGCAATCGACATGCGAGGCGAGAGCGAGCCGTAAGGATCCTGGAAGACTACTTGGAGATTCTTGCGCATCGGGCGGATGTCCCGCGCGCGCAATCCGTCGATCCGGTTGCCGAGAAAGACGATGGGGCCCTCGGACTGAACGAGGCGCAGGATAGCGAGTCCCAGCGTTGTCTTGCCGGAGCCCGACTCGCCGACAACGCCGACCGTCTCGCCCTTGCGCACGCGAACCGATACGCCGTCCACGGCCTTCACGTGACCGACGGTTTTCCGGAAGAAGCCGCGCTTGATCGGAAACCAGACCTTGATCGGCCCTGCCTCGACGATGGTCGGGGCATCCGCAGGCACGGGGTTGGCGCGGCCTTTCGGCTCCGCTGCCAGAAGCCTCTGCGTATAAGGATGCTGCGGATGATCGAAGACCTCAGCGACCGTGCCATGTTCGACGATCTTGCCGTTGAACATGACGCAGACGCGGTCGGCGATCTTTCGCACGATGCCGAGATCGTGCGTGATGAAGAGCATCGACATGCCGAGCCTTGCCTTCAGTTCCGCAAGCAACTTCAGAATCTGCGCCTGCACCGTCACGTCGAGTGCCGTCGTCGGCTCGTCGGCGATGAAGAGATCAGGCTCGTTGGCAAGCGCCATGGCGATCATGACGCGTTGGCGCTGGCCGCCCGAGAGCTGGTGCGGATAGGCGTTCAGGCGGCTCTCCGCATCGCGGATGCCGACGAGTTGCAACAGCTCCAGCGTGCGTGCTCGCGCCTCTTTGTCCGAGAGACCGCGATGGAGTTTGAGGATCTCGCCGATCTGGCGATCGATCGTGTGGAGCGGATTGAGCGAGGTCATCGGCTCCTGGAACACCATGGTGATGTCGTCGCCGCGCACCCGGCGCATCTCATCCTCGCTTAAGGCGATCAGGTCCTTGCCCTTGAACAGGATTCGGCCGGAGGGATGATGCGCGGACGGGTAGGGCAGGAGCTTCAGGATCGAGAGAGCCGAGACCGATTTGCCGGAGCCTGACTCGCCCACCAGCGCCACGGTCTCGCCCGGCTTGATGTCGAACGAGACCCGATCCACCGCCAGCATGTCGCGCTCGCCCTGGCGGAACGCAACTGAGAGATCTTGGACGGAAAGCAGAGGCTCTGTCATCGGAACGTCTTTCTCGGATCGAAGGCATCGCGCACCGCCTCGCCGACAAAGATGAGAAGGCTGAGCATGAGGGCGATCACGAAGAAGCCTGCAAGACCAAGCCACGGCGCCTGAAGATTGGCCTTGCCTTGCGCCAGCAGCTCGCCGAGGGAGGGCGAGCCTGGCGGTAGGCCGAAGCCGAGGAAGTCGAGGGAGGTCAGCGTCGTGATCGAGCCGTTGATGATGAAGGGCATGAAGGTGAGCGTCGCCACCATCGCGTTCGGCAGGAGATGCTTGAACATGATGGTGGTATTCGACAGGCCCAGAGCTCTAGCTGCGCGCACATATTCGAAGTTTCTCGCGCGCAGGAACTCCGCCCGCACGACGCCTACCAGCGAGACCCAGGAGAAGAGCAGCAGGATGCCGAGCAGCACGAAGAAGCTCGGTGTGATGATCGCCGAGATGATGATGAGAAGATAAAGCGAGGGAATGGCGGTCCAGATCTCGATGAAGCGTTGCGCGATGAGATCCACCCAGCCGCCATAATAGCCCTGCACCGCGCCGGCAAGGATGCCGATGATCGAGGAAATACCGGCAAGGATCAGGCCGAATAGGACGGAAATGCGGAAGCCGTAGATGAGACGGGCCACCACGTCACGGCCCTGATCGTCGGTGCCGAGCCAGTTCCACTCGATGTCCTTGCAGCCCGTGCCGCCATTGCGTTCCGCAATGGGGCGGCATTGCTCGTCAGTGAGCATCCAGGTGGGCGGGGCGGGAGCGGGAACGGGAAGGTCGAGATTATGCGTGCTGTAGGAGAAACGGACCGGGGCCCAGAGCAGCCATCCGTTATCCTGGATCTCCTTCGCGATCACGGGATCGCGGTAATCGGTCTGTGCCAGGAAGCCGCCAAATTTTTCCTCCGGGTAGTCGACGAAGGCAGGGTAAAGCAGCTCGCCCTTGTAGGAGGCGAGGATCGGCTTGTCGTTCGCGATGAACTCCGCGAACAGGCTCAACACGAACAGGACCATGAAGATCCAGAACGACCAATAGCCGCGCCGGTTCGCCCTGAAGTTCTGCAGCCGCCGCCGGTTGAGCGGCGAGAGCTTGACGAGACCCTGGCGCGGCAGGGGCGGCGCGACGGGTGCGGCGGCTGGAGAGGCGACGGGAACGTTCTCGTTCATCTCACGCCTCCCTCTTTAGTCGTCATCCCCGGACTTGTTCCGGGGATCCACGCCTTTGAGGCGCCGTGGTTCCCAAAACGTGGATGGCCGGGACAAGCCCGGCCATGACGGGCACATGTGATCTTGAGGAAGCAGATTGGAGAGGGGGAGCAAATCATCTCACGCCTCCCGCGTCTCGAAATCGATCCGCGGATCGATCCAGGTATAGGTGAGATCGGAGATCAGGTTCACCACCAGGCCCAGCAGCGAGAAAATGTAGAGATTGGCGAAGACCACCGGATAATCGCGGTTCACGATGGACTCGAAGGAGAGGAGCCCAAGTCCATCAAGCGAGAAGATCGTCTCGATCAGCAGCGAGCCTGCAAAGAACGCGCCGATGAAGGCTCCCGGAAAGCCTGCGATCACGATCAGCATCGCATTGCGGAAGACGTGGCCATAGAGCACCTGTCGCTCCGAAAGACCCTTCATGCGTGCGGTGAGCACGTATTGCTTGCGGATCTCATCGAGAAATGAGTTCTTGGTCAGTAGCGTCGAGGTGGCGAAGGCGCCCAGCGCCATGGCAATGATGGGCAGCACCAGATGCCAGAAGTAATCGGCAATCTGCATGTACCACGGCATGAAGTCCCAGCCCTCGGAGGTGAGCCCGCGCAGCGGAAAGATCTGCCAGAAGGAGCCGCCCGCAAAAAGAACGATCAGCAGGATCGCGAAAAGGAATCCCGGAATCGCATAGCCGATGATGACGACAGCCGAGGTCCAGATGTCGAAAGCGGTGCCATCGTTGACCGCTTTCTTGATGCCGAGCGGTATCGAGATGGCATAGGACAGAAGCGTCATCCAAAGGCCGAGGCTGATGGAGACGGGCAGCTTCTCCTTGATCAGTTCCAGCACCGAGATATCGCGGAAATAGCTCTTGCCGAAATTGAAGCGCGCATAGTCCCACAGCATTTTGAAAAAGCGCTCATGAGCCGGTTTGTCGAAGCCGAACTGCGCTTCCAGCTGTTTGATGAATTGCGGGTCGAGACCCTGCGCGCCGCGGTAGCGTGAGGACGAGGCATCGGCTGCGCCTCCACCCTGTGCTTGGCTTGCGCCGCCGACATCACCGCCCCCGCCGGAGATGCGCGATGTGGCGCTCGAATCCTGCCCTTGAAGCTGCGCGATGATGCGCTCCACGGGGCCGCCGGGAGCGAATTGGATGATGACGAAGGAGATGAGCATGATCCCGAGGATCGTCGGAATCATGAGAAGGATACGCCGTGCGATATAAGCCAGCATCAAGCGCCTGCGGATTTAAGGCCGATGCGGCCGAGATGGGTGTCGCTAAAGCCGGTGGCGTATTTCAGGCCATAGCCCAGAGCGCGGTCGAAGCCGACATGAGCTGCCCAGATGGCGGCGACGCCGAGGAGTGGAAGCGAGCCGAGCGCAAGCCCGGCCAGTCCCAGGATGGTAGGACCGATCGTGGAGTGAAGGGCATTGTAGGCCACGGAGCCGAACTTGGAGCCCGCCGCATAGGCGGCAAAGCTTACGTCAGGCACGAAGAAGAGAGCCGCATAGAGCCACCAGGGCTGGCTGGTCCGAGAAAAAACCCATGTGGCCGCCGCCAAGAGCACCAGGCCCTCAAGGCGCAGAAGCAAGCGGGGCGTGCCCGCAACGGCTCTCGTCGTCAAAGCTGTATCCAAACCTTATCCTCGTCCAATCCGCTTGGCCTTCTCGGCATCATACCACCAGGTTCCCGGCGCGCCGGAGCTGAAGCGTGGCTTCATCGCCGGGCGGGAGAACTGGTCCCAATAGGCAATCCAGTCGCTGGCCTTGAACCACATGGGTACCCAATAATGGCCTGCCCGAAGCACCCGGTCCAGGGCCCGGCATGCGATGTTCAGCTCTTCCCGGGTTGCCGCGTTGCCGATCTTTTCGATCAGGGCATCGACGGCAGGATGGTCGATGCCGGCGATGTTCTGCCCGCCCGGTGTCTTCGCGGCCTGGGAGCCGTACACCACGCGCAGATCGTCGCCGGGGGTCGTCGTGCCGACGAGAGCACGGCTTGCCATGTCGAAGTCATACTCGTTCATGCGCTGCTGATATTGTGCCGCATCCACGATGCGGGAGCGCGCATCGATGCCCAGACGCTTCAGATTGGATTGGAAAGGCTGGGTATGCGGCTGAAGGGAGTTCTGGAAGTCGAGGAACTCGATGGTGAAGGGTTGGCCATTGGGCAGCTTGAGAGCGCCGCCCTCACGCTTGCAGCCGGCCTGACGCAGAAGCTCATCAGCCTTGCGCAGCAACTGCCGGTCCTGCCCCGAGGCGTCCGAGACCGGCGGCACATAGGGTTCTCCGAACGCGGCGGGCGAGAGCTTTTCGCGGAAGGGCTCCAACAGCGCGAGTTCTTCAGGAGAGGGAAGGCCGGTCGCCTTCATGTCGGAGTTTTCGAAAAAGGACGTGGTGCGGCGATAAGAGCCGAACATGATGTTCGCGTTCGTCCATTCGAAATCGAAGGCGAGCCCGATGGCCTGGCGAATGCGGGGATCCTTGAAGGCTTCGCGCCTTGTATTGAAATACCAGCCCTGGATCGCCGCAGGAGAATTGTTGGGCAGTTCCTCGCGCTTCACACGCCCTTCGCGCACAGCCGGGAAATCATAGCCTGTCGCCCATGTGCGCGAGGTTGCTTCCTCGTGGTAGTTCAGCGTGCCGTTCTTGAAGGCTTCGAAAGCCACGGTGCGGTCGCGGAAATATTCGTAGCGCACGCGGTCGAAATTGTTCTGCCCCACATTCACGGGGAGGTCCTTCGCCCAGTAATCGGGCACGCGCTCGAACTCGATGAAGCGCCCCTGCTCGAAGCGGCTGACCTTATAGGGCCCTGAGCCGAGGGGAGCTTCGAGCGTTGCGGCCTCGAAATCCTTGCCCTGCCAATACCGCTCCGAAAAAATCGGCATGCTCGCGACGACGAGATGGAGATCCCGGCTGCGCTGGGGCGAAAACTGTACGCGCAGCACATCCTCGGCTTCAGCTTCGGCAGAGACCATCTGCATGAGAACTGCGCGAAAGACCGGGTGCCCCTTTCCCTTCAGGGTCATCAGCGAGAAGGCCGCGTCGCGGGCCGTCAGCTTCGATCCGTCGTGAAAGCGGGCTTCCGGGCGCAAGGCGAACCGATAGGTGAGCTTGTCGCCAGAGATGCGCACGTTCCTGGCAACAAGGCCGTACATCGTGTTCGGCTCGTCGGCGGAGCCTGTCATCAGCGTGTCGAAGGTGCTGCCCATGCCGGCAGCGCCATCGCCGCGCAGCACATAGATGTTGAGCGTGTTGAACGTATCGAAATTCTGGTTGCCGCCGGTCTGTTTGATCTGCAGCACAAGCGCGCCGCCTTTCGGCGCGGCGGGATTGACGTAATCGAAATGCCTGAAGTCGGGTCCGTATTTCAGATCGCCGAAGCTGGAGAGGCCGTGAGATTCCGTTTCACCATTCTGCGCCAGACCATGGCGAGGAAGAAAAGACAGCGCTGTCGCCGCGGCGCCGTTCTTGAGAATCGTTCTGCGGCTTAAATCCTTCATCGAGGTGCTCCGGTCTTCGCAGCCTTGGCTTCGTCGTACCACCACACGGTCGGAAAAGCAGAACCTGCATAACGTGGCATCACATCTGGATGGCTGTAGCGGTCCCACCGGGCCGTGCGCTGCTTCAAGGACGTCCATTGAGGCACGACGTAATCGTGCGCCAGCAGAACACGGTCGAGAGCCTTTGTGGCTGCAACCAACTCTTCACGATCCTTGGCGAAGATGACCCTGTCGATCAAAGCATCGACCGCCGGATCGGCAATGCCGGCGAGATTGCGCGAGCCCTCGCGTTGTGCCGCTTGGGAGCCCCAGAATTCGCGCTGCTCATTACCGGGTGATAGGGATTGTCCCCACAGGCCAGTGGTGATGTCGAAATCAAACGAGCGAGTCCGATTGGTGTATTGCACATCGTCGACGCTCCGGACCGTCACCTCAATGCCGAGGCGTTCGAGGACGGCCTTGTAGGGCAGGAAGACCCGCTCCTCATTGGGGCTGCTGCTCAGAAGCTCGACACTCAAGGGCTCGCCCTTCGCGTTGACGCGATGGCCGTTCTTGACGTTCCAGCCCGCCTCGCGCAGGAGACGGTCCGCTTCGCGCAGGTTGCTGCGGATCGCGTCATTCGTATCGTTGACGGGATTCTTGTACGGCATCGTGAAGACTGATGGCGGAACCTTGTCGCGCAGGGATTCCAGGATTTCGAGTTCCTTGCCTTCCGGAAGTCCTGACGAGGCAAGCTCAAGGCCGTGGAAGTAGCTTCCGACACGCTCGTAGAGGCCGTAGAAGACGGTCCTGTTGAGCTCTTCGAACGGGAAGGCGAGATTGAATGCGCGGCGCACGCGCTCGTCCTTGAACTTGTCGCGCCGCAGGTTGAGCACGAAAGCCTGCATGACGCCGGACGCACGGAGCGGGAATTCCTCGAGAACGACGCGACCCTCATGGCGGGCCGGGAAGTCATAACCCGTCGCCCAGTTGCGCGCGCTGTTCTCGGAGCGAAAATCGATGCGATCCGCCTTGAAGGCTTCGAGCAACACGGTTGCGTCGCGGTAATATTCGTATCGGATCTCGTCGAAATTGTTCTGTCCGACATTCACATTGAGGTCGGAGCCCCAATAATCCTTCACGCGTTCGTAGGTCGCATTGCGGCCGGTATCGAAATTCTTGAGGCGATAGGGGCCCGAGCCGAGCGGCGGCTCGAGGGTTGTCTGCGTGATATCGCGCTTGCGCCCATCTGCAGTCGCGCTTTCCCACCAGTGCTTCGGCAACACGGTGAGCTGCCCCATGATCTGCGGCAATTCGCGATTGCCCTTCTCATTGAAGGTGAACTTGACCTCGCGCTCGCTCAGCTTCTCTGCCTTGGTGACATTGGCATAATAGAAGGCATAAGTCGGGCTGTTGGTCTTCAAGGCCTCGAAGGAAAAGATGACATCATCCGCCGTCACCGGCTTCCCGTCGTGCCACTTGGCTTCCGGGCGCAGGCGGAAGCTGACGGAGGAATAATCCTCCGGATACGAGAAAGCCTCGGCCAGGAGGCCGTAAGCCGCGCTTGGCTCATCATAGGACGGAGTTGTCAGGGTTTCGTAGATGAGGCTCAATCCCTGTTCGGGGGAGCCCTTCACGCCCGCGACCACGATGTTGAAGCTGTCGAAGGTGCCCTGCGCCCCGAGCCGCACGAGCCCGCCTTTGGGAGCGTTCGGGTTCACGTAGTCGAAATGCTTGAATCCGGCAGGATATTTCGGCTCGTCGAGGAGGGCCGCGCCATGCCGCCACTGGGCTTCCTGGGCTGCGAGAGGGGTGAAGGCAAGGCAGGCGGCCAGGAAGCTCGGCAGAAGGGTACGGATCACAAGGCGTCTCCTGAAGGACGAGGCGTCTGTCGTCAGGTTACATTTTGTGCGCCCGGAAGCGAGCGCAAGGGAGAGTGGGCAAAACAAAAGCCGGGCACAAGGCCCGGCTTCGGTAAATTCTGGTGTGCCTGTCTGGCCTTACTGGGCCGGGAGCGGGACCGGATTGTCGGACAGGGTCCGCAGGTAGGCCAGCAGATCCGCGCGCTCCTTGTCCTGGGCAATGCCGGCGAAGGCCATGATTGTGCCGGGAACGGCCTTCTTCGGGTTGTGGACGAAGTCGAACAGCGCCTCATAGGTCCACTCGCCGCCATGGGATTTCATGGCCGAGGAGTAGTTGAAGCCCTCGTGCGAGGCCACCGGACGACCGACGACGCCGTAGAGATTCGGTCCGACCTTGTTCGGGCCGCCCTTGGTGAAGTCATGGCAGGAGGCGCATTTCTTGGCTGCAGCCTGGCCCTTGGCCGGATCGGCGCTGGCCAGGAGAACGGGGAGGGGCTGGGCCGGAGCGGCCGGAGCACCGCCTGCGCCACCGGCAGCAGCCTCTTCGGCTCCCGGGAGGTCATAGCCCGGAACGGCAGGCTTGTGAGGCGAGAACAGGCCGCCGGCGATGACATTGACGCCGACCACGAAGAGAAGCGTACCGAAAACGGCGCCCGCGATCTTATTGGTCTCGATATTCATAAGTGAGGCTCTCCTCGCCTTGGTACGGCGAAACCCAGCGCAAACAAAAACGGCTCCGCGGGCGGACGCCCGGGATACGCGGCGTTGCTTAGCCGTAGAGAAGGGGTTTTGACAATGGGGTTCTTGCAGGTTTTGCCGTTCCATTAGTCGCAGTTTCGTTCCCAAACGCCGGAGGAAGGGAGGAGGTCCCCGGCTTCATCGCCGCAGAACCCATGACAAACGGGACCTGCCTTGCTAAGGACGCGCAGCTTCTCTTCAAAGACTGCGCCATGTCCGATCCGCTCGTCCTCATTCCCGCCCGCCTTGCCGCCTCCCGTCTGCCGAACAAGCCCCTGGCCGATATCGCGGGCGAGCCCATGATCGTGCATGTCTGGCGCCGGGCCATGGAGGCCGGGGTCGGACCCGTGGTCGTCGCCACCGACTCGCCTGAAATCGCCGAGGTTGTGGTCCGCGCTCACGGCAAGGCCGTCCTGACCCGGACGGACCATGCCTCCGGTTCCGACCGGATCTTCGAGGCTGTGGAAAAGATCGATCCGGAGGGACGGCACGATGTGGTCGTGAACGTCCAAGGGGACCTTCCGACCATCGATCCGCGCGTCATCGCCGCCTCGATCACCCCTCTTGCCGATCCGGATGTCGATCTGGCGACCCTGGTGGCCGTGATCGAGCGCGATGAGGAGAAGACCAATCCCAACGTGGTGAAGATGGTCGGCACGCAAGTCTCGCCGGGCCGTTTCCGCGCCCTCTACTTTACCAGGGCCACGGCCCCTTATGGCGATGGCCCGCTCTATCATCACATCGGCCTCTATGCGTATCGCCGGAAGGCCCTGCAGTGCTTCGTCGGCCTGCCGCCGTCCCCCCTCGAGCGGCGCGAGAAGCTGGAGCAGCTGCGGGCCCTAGAGGCCGGCATGCGCATCGACGCGGTCGTCGTCGACGACGTGCCGCTCGGTGTCGATACTCCCCACGATCTGGACAGAGCGCGCGAGATCATCGCGGCCCGGAGGACAGCATGAAGCAGGTTATTTCATTCCAGGGCGAACCGGGAGCCAATTCCCACATCGCCTGCTCGGAGATGTATCCCGGTTGGGAGGTGCTGCCGTGCCCGACCTTCGAGGACGCCTTTGCCGCCGTGGACGAGGGCCAGGCGGGCCTCGCCATGATCCCGATCGAGAACTCGATCGCGGGCCGCGTGGCGGATATCCACCACCTCCTGCCGACATCGGGCCTCCACATCGTCGGCGAGCACTTCCTGCCCATCCATTTTCAGCTCATGGCGCTGCCCGAGGCCGATCTCGGCACGATCAGGAGCGTCTACAGCCACGTCCATGCGCTGGGCCAGTGCCGCAAGATCATCCGCAAGCTCGGGCTGAAGGCAAATGTCGCGGGCGACACTGCAGGCTCCGCGCGTCAGGTCGCGGAGTGGAAGGACCCGACCCGGGCTTCGCTCGCGCCTCGCATGGCGGCCGGCATCTACGGCCTGAAGATCCTCGCCGAGGACGTGGAGGACGAGGCGCACAACACCACCCGTTTCGTCATCCTCTCGAAGACGCCGCAATGGACCCCGGCCGGCAACGGTCCGACCGTCACCTCTTTTGTCTTCCGCGTGCGCAACCTGCCTGCCGCGCTCTACAAGGCGCTGGGCGGCTTTGCGACGAACGGCATCAACATGACGAAGCTCGAGAGCTACATGCTCGAAGGTGAGTTCCTGGCGACCCAGTTCTACGCCGAGGTCGACGGCCATCCGGAGGATGCAAATCTGAAGCGCGCCCTGGAGGAACTCGACTTCTTCTCCCGGGAATTCCGCATCCTCGGCGTGTATCCGGCAGCGCCCTTCCGCGAGAAGATCAAGGAAGCGGCTGAGTGACGATCGCGATCCGCGACGCAATCGAGAGCGATGTGGATGGCATCGCCAAGGTCCATGTCCAGGGCTGGCGTGAATCCTACAAGGACTTCATGACGCCGGAAGCGCTGGCAGGGCTCTCTGTTGAAGAACGGAAAACCATGTGGCAAGGCGCTCTGGCCCAGGCTGACCCTCGAACCAAATTGCTCGTGGCCGTGGCCTGTGGCGGCGAAATCGTCGGTTTCGCCTGTGGCGGTCCGATCAGGAATGAGGGCGCGGGTCTTCTCGCCACTGAAGCCGAGCTGTTTGCGATCTATCTTCTCGACAAAGCCAAGCGGCAGGGAATCGGGCGCAGGCTCATGGCTGGCGTGTTCGATCACCTTGCGGCCCAAGGCCTGGGCTCGGTAGGTCTGTGGACCCTGAAAGAGAACCTCCCGGCCCGCCGTTTCTACGAAGCGCTCGGAGGCCAGGTCGGACCCGAGCAGGTCTTCGACATTCGCGGTCAGCAGCTCACCGAAATCGCGTATCGCTTCGAGCCGATTCCGACAGACACTGCCCGAGGCTTCAGCCCTTCACCCACTCCCGGATGAGGTGATTGGCGATGGCGATCGGGGAGGGCGCTGCGAATTGCTCGTGCGTGCCCTCCAGCATGCGGCGCACATCGTCCTTGGTGAACCAGCGGGCGTCCTCCAGCTCCTCACGGTCAAAGTTGATCTCTTCGCTGATCGCCTCGGCGTGGCAGCCGATCATGACACTCGACGGGAAGGGCCAGGGTTGCGAGGCGAGATAGCGAACCTCGCCCACACGGATGCCAGCCTCTTCGAAGGTCTCACGGCGCACCGCCGCCTCGATGGTCTCGCCCGGCTCCAGGAAACCGGCAAGGCAGGAATACATCTTGTCCACGAAGCGCGGCTGGCGGCCCAGGAGGCATTTGTCGCCGCGCGTGACCAGCATGATCACCACCGGATCGGTGCGGGGGAAATGCTGTGCGCCGCAGGCTGTGCAATCGCGGCGGAAACCCGCCTGAGCCGCTTGCGTCGATGCTCCGCAATTGGCGCAGAAACGATGGCGGTTGTGCCAGTCGAGCATGGATTTCGCCATGGCGAGGATGCCGAGTTCGTCTGCCGGCACGAGGCCGCGAACGGCGATCGTTCTCAGATCCGTGACGGTATAGGTCGGATCGTCCTGGAACAGCTCCGCTGCCTCAGGCGCGGCCAAGGTCGCGATGACGGGGCGGTCCTGAAGGGTCCCGAGGAAGACCTGCTCCTTATGCGACGCCAAGCGGCTCAAGGTGGAGATGGACAGAAGCCCTGTTCCGGGTTCTCCCGCCCGGAGGATCGGCTGGTCCCCGGCCAAAAGAACCAGAGCGCTCGTCGAATCTTTCGCGGCATTGGCGAGAGCCTCGGGGTCTCGTTCCGCGCTGTGGCGAACGAGTGGATTCGTGATGTAGCTGATGGGGCGTGTCATGGGGTCAGGCTTCAGCAAAGAGAGCGGCGGCGCGCTCGATGAGGGCGGTTGCCGCGTGGTCCGGGTAGGGTTTGCGGGTGCCATGGCCCCAGACGGGTCCAGGCCATGCCGGATCGGAGCGGAAGCGTCCGATCACATGCACATGAAGCTGCGTCACGATATTGCCGAGCGCGCCCACATTCACCTTGTCGGGCTTGGACAGCTCCAGCATCACGCGGGTCGCGATGCGGATCTCCTGGGCCAGCTGGGCGTAGTGCTCCTCCGACAGATCCGTGATCTCGCTGACGTTCGGGATGCGGGGCACCAGCACGAACCAGGGAAAGCGGGCATCGTTGAGGAGCAGGACCGAAGAGAGAGCCAAGTCGCCGATCGGGATCGTGTCGGCTTCGAGCCGGGAATCGAGCTGGAATGTCATGAGGCCTATCTAGCCGAGGTTGCGGTGAGATGTCAGCCATGATCCCGGAGGACACAGCCGATCCGAGATCGGGGGCAGACCTGGGCGCGGGGGGCTGCTCCTTGCGGGGAGGGTTGAGGGTGAGGGGCGGAAAGTCGAAGCGTTGGGCCTGCTCCAGAGAATGCGAGGCTGCTACTGCGCCCCCCCTCTCCCGTGTGGGAGAGGGGCAGAGCTGAGGGCATGCCCTTTCCGGAGAAGGCACAACCCTCACCCGGAGCAGTGCTCCGACCTCTCCCGCTGGGGAGAGGTGAGACCTGCGCTTCACACGTAAGCTCCTCACCCCCGTCGCACCACACCCGCCCCTGCCCCTCCCCGCAAGAGGGAGGGAACGGACGAGGGTATGTTCTCACTTTGTTCTTGACAATGATCCTAATCCGAACTATGTTGCCTCTGTCCCGGCTCACCGAGGGGCGCGCTCGCGAGGCGTCGTGACTGTGGAGCCGGGGCACGGTCCTGCCGGATGAGCTGACCGCACAGCCGCCGGGCAGGAGGCCGCCCGCATGTCGCAAGCGACCGATGCGGTGTCCGCCTAAAGAAGCCGTGCGCGAGGAGCCGTTCGGTTCCACGCTTCCACCTCAGATCGAGCCGGACCGCTCCTCGCGCGACCCCTCGACCCATTCACCCTCGGGCCACCACGCCGCGAGGACGCTGCCGCGCGCCCGCAGGCTCTTTGATAGTTTCGGATCGTCGGGAGCTCGGGCTTCGATCGGCAGACCGGTGACGAACCCACAGGAAGAAGTTTCCAACTTGCGTTCTCAGCCCGAAACGCCCATATAGCCATTGGGAGGTTGGCGAGGGACGTCTCACTCGCCAACCGGGTCAGGTCCGGAAGGAAGCAGCCCTAACGAGACCGAACGGGTCTTCGTCCAGCCTCCCACCTTAAGAGTTTCCCAAAGCCTTGCAGCCGATGGACGACACCACAGCCGGCACGCCCCTGAACGACGAGCCGGCCCTGCCGGGTTTCCCGGCCGCGCCCGCACCCGAGGCGCAGTCTTCGCCCTATCGCGTTCTTGCCCGCAAATACCGCCCCCGCACCTTCGATGACCTGATCGGTCAGGAGGCGATGGTGCGCACCCTTTCGAATGCCTTCGAGACCGGGCGTATTCCCCAGGCCTGGATGCTCACCGGCGTCCGCGGCGTCGGCAAGACCACCACGGCCCGCATTCTCGCCCGCGGCCTCAATTACCAGAGGACCGACGGCACCGGCGCGCCCACCATTCACATGCCGGAACTCGGCGTGCACTGCCAGGCGATCATGGAATCGCGGCACGTGGACGTGCTGGAGATGGACGCTGCGTCCCACACCGGCATCGACGATGTGCGTCAGATTATCGACGGCATACGCTATTCGCCGGTCTCGGCCCGTTACAAGGTCTACATCATCGACGAGGTCCACATGCTCTCGGAGAAGGCGTTCAACGCCTTCCTGAAGACGCTGGAGGAGCCGCCGCCCCACGCGAAGTTCATCTTCGCCACCACCGAAATCCGCAAAGTTCCCGTCACGATCCTGTCGCGCTGCCAGCGCTTCGACCTGCGCCGCATCGAGGCGGACAAGCTCGTGGCGCATCTCGCCCGCATCTGCGCAGCCGAAGGCGTGCAGGCCGAACAGGAGGCACTCGCCGCCATCGCCCGCGCGGCGGAGGGCTCCGCGCGCGACTCGCTCTCGCTGCTCGACCAGGCTATTGCCCATGGCGCGGGCGTGGTGACGCCCGACAC
This sequence comes from Microvirga medicaginis, assembly GCF_052658925.1. NCBI lineage: Bacteria > Pseudomonadati > Pseudomonadota > Alphaproteobacteria > Hyphomicrobiales > Methylobacteriaceae > Microvirga > Microvirga medicaginis. Next base: position 138,443 of record NZ_JBQWEL010000006.1, read on the forward strand.
CGTGCGCGACATGCTGGGATTGGCCGATCGCACGCAGGTCATCGATCTCTTCGAGGCTGTGATGCGCGGCGATGTGCCAGCCGCTTTCGCAGGCCTTCGCTCGCAATACGATGCCGGCGCCGATCCGGCGGTGATCCTTTCCGATCTCGCCGCTTTCTCGCATGTGGTCACGCGCCTGAAGCTGATCCCCGAAGCGGCGAGAGATCCCGCGCTCTCGGAAATCGAGCGCACGCGCGGTCTCGATTATGCGCAGAAGCTCTCGGTGCGCACGCTCTCGCGCGCGTGGCAGATGCTGTTGAAGGGCATTCCCGAGGTGCAATCCTCCAACCGTCCGATCTCGGCGGCGGAGATGGTCCTGGTGCGCTTGGCCTATGCCGCCGATCTGCCGACACCGGATGAAGCCTTGCGCGCGCTGAAGGATGGTGCGCCGCTGCCCTCCGGCGGTCCTGCTCCTTCCAGGCCCTCCGGTGGTCCGTCTACGTCCGGGAGCATGGCGCTTGCGACGTCGCAGCCTCATCCGCAGCCTCGCCCTCAACCGGCGCCGGCCGAGCCGACGATGCGTTTGCGCCGCTTCGAGGATGTGGTGGCGCTCGCGGGCGAGAGGCGTGAGATCGTGCTGAAGGCCGCATTGGAGCGTGATGTGCGCCTCGTCCGGTTCGAGGAAGGTCACATCGAACTCAGTCTCGCTGAATCCGGCAGCCGCACCATCGCGAACGATCTGTCGCGCGCACTCCAGCAATGGACCGGTCAGCGCTGGATGGTCTCGCTGTCCTCCGAGGAGGGCGCACCCACATTGCGCGATCAGGCGATCGCCGCCGAGCGCGAACGCAAGGAAGGCGCAGCCAGCCATCCGCTCGTGCAGGCGGTTCTCACCAAATTCCCCGGCGCGCAGATCGTCAACGTGATCGAACGCGCGGAGAAGGGCGGCGAAGACGCCGAGACCGAATTGAGCGATGCCGATGTGCTGGCGGCACATGAGGCGGATGCCGAAGACGAAATGTTTTAACCGAGGAGCGCGGTCATGAAGGACATCATGGGACTGATGAAGCAGGCTCAGGCGATGCAGCAGAAGCTGCAGGATGCCCAGGCCGAGCTGGACAATCTCGAAGTCGAGGGCAGCGCCGGCGGCGGTGTCGTCACCGTGAAGATCTCAGGAAAAGGCAACCTCAAGGCAATCAGCATCGATCCGTCGCTCATGAATCCGGACGAAAAGGAGATCCTGGAGGATCTCATCGTCGCCGCGATGAACGACGCGCGGGGGAAGGCCGATCGCACTGCGCAGGAGCGCATGGAAAGCCTGACCAAGGGCCTTCCCCTGCCGCCCGGCCTGAAGCTGTTCTGAGGCTCTTGAATGGCTCAGCACGTTGCCGGTCCCGAGATCGAGCGCCTGATCCAGCTGCTCGCGCGCCTGCCGGGCTTAGGCCCCCGTTCGGCGCGCCGTGCCGCGCTGCATCTCATCAAGAAGCGAGATACGCTGCTCAACCCCTTGAGCGATGCCATGCGCGTCGCCAACGAGCGGATCGTGGTGTGCTCGTCCTGCGGCAATGTGGATACCTCCGACCCCTGCACCATCTGCCGCGATCCCAAGCGCGATCCGTCGATCCTGGTGGTGGTGGAAGACGTGTCCGATCTCTGGGCGCTCGAGCGCTCTGGTGCGGTCAATGCGAAATACCATGTGCTCGGCGGCGTTCTCTCGCCGCTCGACGGTGTGCGTCCCGAGCATCTGAACCTCGACCGTCTCGTCGCCCGCGCCTCCGAGCCCGGCGTGACGGAGGTGATCCTCGCGCTCAACGCCACGGTCGATGGGCAGACCACCGCACATTACATCACCGAGCTTCTCGGTCGTTTGCCCGTGAAGGTGACGAAGCTGGCCCATGGTGTGCCGGTCGGCGGCGAGTTGGACTACCTCGACGAAGGAACGCTCTCCGCCGCTATTCGGCAGCGCACGTCGTTCTGACCTGCATCGATGATCTCAGGCCGGGATCACGAGCCTGAAAATCGTTCCCCCTTCGCTTTCAAGCGTGAAGCGGCCGCCCAGCTGGGAGGCAAAGGCGCGGATCAGCTTCATGCCGAGCGACGAGTCGTTTTCCGTTACGCCCGATACGCCTTTTCCATTATCGCGCACCACGATCTCGATCTGATTGTCATAGCGCTGGGCGCCGACCTGTATCCGCCCGCCCCGGCCCGGCTCGAAAGCATGCTTGAAGGCATTCGTCATGGCCTCGGTGACGGCAAGGGCCAGAGGCACCGCGCGTTCGAGATCGATGGCGATCGGCTCGGCATCGAGATGATCGACCGTGATGCCGCGAGCCTGGGCGCCGTAAGTGGCCGAGATTTCGTCGATGAGGCGGTTCAAATAATCCCGCAGGTTGATCGTCCCGCCTGTTTCCTTGCGATAGAGAAGATCATGGATCAGTCCGACCGATTGCAGACGATCCTGCGTTTCCTGAAATGCGGCCTTCACGTTTTCGTCGGGAAAGCGACGCGCCTGCATCTGCAGTAGGCTCGATGTGACCTGCAGATTGTTCTTTACCCGGTGATGAATTTCCTGAAGCAGGGTCACCTTGTCGGACAGCGCCTCGGCGAGCTCCTCGTTCACGTTCTGAAGGAGTCGTTGGGCTCGCTCCGTCTCTTCGCTGAGACGGACGCCAAACCAAGTCAGCCAGCCGAAAGCTGCCAGGATGATGAATGCAATTGCGGCGCTCCAGTAAAGCCCTTTCGTCCAGGCCGAGAGCGCTGCAGCGACAGGGATGCTGGCCGTGACGGTGATGGGCCAGCGGTCCAGTCGCCGGAACGAGATGATCCGCTCGACTCCATCGATGGGGTCTATCTCGTGGTAGGTGCCTGTGCGCTGCGCTGCCTTGTCGATGAAGAGAGCCGTGTGACCCACGCCGGAATCGAGCTGTTCCTGCGTCAGGCCCGTGCGGGCGATGACGCGACCATCCCGCCCCCAGATTCCGAGAGTGACGTTCTCCGTGCCGGCATCCGCGCGCGAAAGATTTTGCAGAAAATTCGGTCTTAGCACCACCTGGGCCACGCCGTCGAACTCTCCGTTGAGATCCGAGATGCGCCGCGAGTAGGTATAGAGAAGTTCATTGCTGATGCGCCCGAAAATCGCGCCGCCTACGAAGCTCTCGGCTCCTGCGCGATGGGCCTTGAACCATGTCCTGTCCGCGAACGACACGGGCATGCTGGTTTGCGGGATTGAAGTGGCAACGAGGTAACCGTCCCTGTCGACGATAAGAAAAAGATCACTTGCAGTCGATCGGCGCGTCAGTCCGGAGAGAAACTCCTTGGCTTCATCCGTCTCGCTCAATGCGCCAATGCCGCCCTTCGAACGTGCATAGGCGATAATATCGCCCAGGAGCAGATCGCTCGTCTCCAGGGTGCGCTTGGCGTATTCTTCCATCAGGAGCGCGAGATCCTGCGTCGCGGCCTCGGCCCGGGTCAGCGCAGCCCGGTACTCGATCCATAGAAATGCGCCACGCAGCACCAGCACCGCAACAGCGAACAGAAATGCCGTGGCGTATAGAACGCTGCGGATGTCACGCACTGGTATCATGACAGAAGACGATTCGGTTCCGCTATCGCGGTCGGATGTAGGGCAGTGAAGACACTCTGCTAGGCTGTTGCTCTCTTGTGCAGGTGACAGGGCCCGATCTCGTTGCTAAGCAAGGCTCCAATAATCCTTTTGCTCCGAGTGAACCCATGTCCATGACCGAACTCGCCCGTATCATCGATGCCGCCTGGGAAGACCGGGCCAATATCAATCCCTCCACCACGGGCGCCGTGCGCGATGCCGTGGAGCAGGTCATGGAGCTTCTCGATTCCGGCAGGGCCCGCGTGGCGGACAAGGCCGGAGGCGGCGAATGGCAGGTGCATCAGTGGCTGAAGAAGGCCGTGCTCCTCTCTTTCCGCCTCAACGACATGACGGTCATCAAGGGGGGGCCGGGCGAGGCCACTTGGTGGGACAAGGTTCCCTCTAAGTTCGATGGCTGGGCGGAGACTGAGTTCAAAGCGGCGGGCTTCCGCGCCGTTCCGAACTGCACCGTGCGACGCGGCGCCTATATCGCGCCCGGCGTGGTGCTGATGCCCTCCTTCGTCAATCTCGGCGTCTATGTGGACGAGGGCACCATGGTGGATACCTGGGCCACTGTCGGCTCCTGCGCGCAGATCGGCAAGAACGTACATCTTTCCGGGGGCGTGGGAATCGGCGGCGTTCTGGAGCCGCTCCAGGCCAACCCCACCATCATCGAGGACAACTGCTTCATCGGCGCGCGCTCCGAGGTGGTGGAAGGCGTGATCGTGGGCGAAGGCTCGGTGCTCTCCATGGGCGTGTTCATCTCTGCCTCCACCAAGATCATCGACCGCAACACAGGCGAGGTCTTTGTCGGCCGTGTGCCCCCGTATTCCGTGGTCGTTCCCGGCTCGCTTCCCGGCAAGCCCCTGCCGGACGGCACCCCCGGCCCGTCGCTCTATTGCGCCGTCATCGTCAAGCGCGTCGATGCGCAGACCCGCGCCAAGACGGGCATCAACGAGTTGTTGAGAGACTGATCCATGGACACCTCACCGCTCTCTCTCGCCCAATCGCTCCTTCGCTGCCCGTCCGTGACGCCGGAGGAGGGTGGCGCCCTCTCTTTCATCGAGAGCGTGCTGAAGGCGGCGGGGTTTGAGGTGCATCGCCCGGTCTTCTCCGAGCCCGGCACGCCGGACGTGGAGAACCTCTACGCTCGCTACGGCACGGGCAAGCCTTACCTGCTCTTCGCGGGCCATACGGATGTGGTGCCGTCAGGCGATGTCAGCCGCTGGCGGCATGATCCATTCAGTGCCGAGATCGAAGACGGCGAGCTTTACGGGCGCGGTGCGGTCGACATGAAAGGTGGCATCGCGTGCATGATGGCGGCGGCGCTTGGCTTCATCCGCGACAATCCGGATTTTAGCGGCTCCATCGGCTTTCTCATCACGGGCGACGAAGAGGGGCCCGCCATCAACGGCACGGTCAAGCTCCTCGAATGGGCGAAGGGACGCGGCGAGCGCTTCGACCATTGCATTCTCGGCGAGCCGACCAATCCAAATCAACTCGGCGACATGATCAAGATCGGGCGACGCGGTTCGCTCACCGGCAAGATCGTGGTGGAGGGCAAGCAGGGGCACGTCGCCTATCCTCACCTCGCGGACAATCCGATCCCCGGCATGCTGCGCCTGCTGGAGGGGCTCCTGCGCGAGCCGCTCGATCATGGCACGGATCACTTTGATGCTTCGAACCTCGAGGTGACGACGGTGGATGTGGGCAATCCCGCCTCCAACGTGATCCCTGCCGAGGCGAGAGCTACCTTCAACATTCGCTTCAATGATCTCTGGACGCCCGAGAGTCTGGAGGCTGAAATCTCTGACCGCCTGAGTGAGGCGGCCGGTAACAGCGTTCGCTATACACTACGCATGGAGCCGACAAACGCCATTGCCTTCCTCACGCCACCGAACGAGTTTGTGGGCTTCATCGCCGATGCGATCGAAACCGAGACGGGTTTCCGCCCGAAACTCTCCACTACGGGCGGTACATCGGATGCGCGTTTCATCGTGAAGGACTGCCCGGTGGTCGAGTTCGGCCTCGTCGGACAGACCATGCATCAGGTCGACGAGCGCGTAGCGGTGGCAGATCTCAACCGGCTCGCCGCGGTCTATCGCAAAGTGTTGAACGCCTATTTCGCGCGTAACTCCTAGGGATAAGCGCGGCTTTATTGGACTAAAGTCGGAGTTCTTCTGGAACGTTTTGCGACTCCAGCCGGTTTCACGTGAGCATCCCAACCATGTGAGGCTGCTCATGATCGTCACGGCAGATGAGGTTAACCGCTCGTTCAGGGGAACGCTCGACCTGCTCCACAGCAGGGTCGAGGGGCTGAAATCCTTCGACATGAGTGAGCAAGGATTCTGGCGCTCGTTTACCGCGATCTGGCTGACGCTGCCTGCTTACATCGTCTCACTGGCATTCGAGCGCCTGCGCCTCGGTCTCCTGCAGCCGGATCGTTCCCTGCTCGACAATATCTGGATCGATCTCGTGGTGGCGCTCGGCCATGTAGCGAGCTTCATGGTGCTGCCCCTCGCCATGATCTGGATCGCTCGTCGCTTCAATCTGACGAAGGCCTATGCGCCATTCGTCATCGTGACGAACTGGATCACGGCCATGGGCCTGCTCGTGCTGTCGGTGCCAGCCATGCTCCTGTTGCTCGGATGGGCCACGCCATCGCTCGCCAGCGTCTTCAGCTTTGCCTTCGCCGTGATCATCGTGCGGATGCAATGGTTTGCTACCAAGGCGACACTGGGACTGTCGAATCTCCCGGCAATCGGCATCGTGCTGCTCGGAATCGTGCTCAATTCCTGCGTGGGGAGCATCACCCGCAGCCTGCTCGGTTAATCCGGATAATCCACTCCGATCAAGTAGAGTCCCGTCGGCGGCGCCATGGGGCCGCAGCGGGTGCGGTCTTGCGCCTCGAGAGCCGCGCGCACATCGTCCACCGACCAACGTCCGGCTCCGGCACGCTCCAGCGTTCCGGTCATCGAGCGCACCTGATGGTGCAGGAATGAGCGGGCGGAGGCGTAAATCCGAATCTCGTCGCCGATGCGCTCCACATCCAGCCGGTCGAGAGTGCGGATCGGGCTGTTCGCTTGGCATTCCGCCGCGCGGAAGGTGGTGAAGTCGTGTCGCCCGACGAGAAATTGCGCCGCTTCGTGCATCACGGCGGCATCGAGATGCCAGGCCACATGCCAGACGCGGGAGGCGTCGAGAGTCGGCGGAGCGCGGCGATTGAGAATGCGGTAGACATAATGCCGCTTGATCGCCGAGAGGCGTGCATGGAAGGTCTCAGGAACCGTCTGCGCCGAGATGACCGCAACGGGCGCTGGCCTCAGATGGGCGTTGATGGCGTCCCTCACCGTATCAGGCCGCCATTCTCTCGTGAGATCCACATGCACGACCTGATGGGTCGCATGGACGCCGGAATCCGTGCGTCCGGCGCAATGGATGCGAACCGTCTCGCCGGCAAAGCGCGCGATGGCATCCTCCACCGCCTGCTGGACGGAGAGTCCATTCGTCTGATGCTGCCAGCCTGTGAATGGCGTGCCGTCGTATTCCACGACCAGCTTGTAGCGGGGCATGTCATTTCAATTCTGCAAAGGCCCGGGCGTAGGACACCGGGCCATGGGCCTCTTTTCCCTTCTCGGAAAGAGCAAGGGCCTGGAGATAAGGCCCGTCATAAGGGGTTTTCAACGGCCTTGCCAGTTGGGAGGTGAATCCGAAGCGGTTGTAATAATTCGGGTCGCCAAGAACGACGACCAAGTCGTATCCGTCGGCCGTGAGCCTCTCAAGGCCTCGCCGGACGAGGGTCGAACCGACGCCTTGTTTCTGAAACTCGGGCGCAACTGCAAGCGGTGCCAGCACAGCGCCTTTGACAGGAGGCGCTTCGTGAAGAGTCAGATACGAAAAGGCGATATGGCCGGCAGGCTTATCCGCATATGCCGTAAGGGAGAGAAACAGATCCCCATCATGGTGCAGGTGGCGCACGAGGTCGGCTTCGATCCGTTGTCCAAAGGCAGCCTCGTAGATGGCATTAACCGCAGACCAGTCGGGGGCTTCCTCTACGCGGATACCCATGGACGAACCTCATAAGAAGCGGGCGCCCGGACCGATCCTCACGCCACGAAGGAATTCATCGAAAGCAACGGGGCCCTTGCCGGCGCGCTGAACCTGTATCAGGCGAACGGCTCCCTCGCTACAAGATACCGTACCATCGCTGTCGAGAAGTGTCCCTACGTCACCTGAGCCTTTCCCCAACGTAGCTTTCAGAACCTTCACCCGCTCCTCACCCTTACCGAAATCGGAGATGAAGAAGGCGCCGGGGAAGGGGGACAGGCCACGAATATGATCGTGCACCGCATGCGCAGGCTTGGACCAGTCGATCCTGGCGTCCTCGTTCTTGATCTTGTGAGCGTAAGTGACACCCTCTTCCGGCTGGGGCGTGAAGCTCAGGCCGCCCCGCGAGAGGGCTGCGAGTGCTCGGACCATCAGGTCAGCACCCAGCACCATCAGCTTGTCATGGAGCTCGCCTGCGGACATGTCGGGAGTGATCACGACCTTCTCGACCATGGCGACAGGGCCGGTATCGAGGCCTTCCTCCATCTTCATCACGGCAACGCCGGTTTCCTTGTCGCCCGCCATAATGGCACGCTGGATCGGCGCTGCGCCCCGCCAGCGGGGAAGGAGGGAGGCATGGAGATTGAGGCAGCCCAGTTCCGGCGCCTCCAGAATGGCTTTCGGCAGGATCATGCCATAGGCCACCACCACCGCTACATCGGCATTGAGGCTGCGGAAGGTTTCCGTCGCTTCTTCCGTACGCAAGGTCTTGGGCGTGAAGACGGGAAGGCCGAACCGATCTGCCATCTTATGGACGGGGGAGGGCTTCAACTCCATGCCACGCCCGGCGGCCGCCGGCTCGCGGGTATAGACGGCAACGACCTCGTGACCCTGGCCGACGATCTCCGCCAGCGTGGGCACCGCGAAGTCGGGCGTGCCCATGAAGACGACGCGCAGGCTCATGCTCCGGCCTCGCGCCTTGCAGCCTTCTTGAACTTGGTCATGACCCGATCCCGTTTGAGCTTGGACAGATAGTCGATGAACAGAACGCCGTTGAGGTGGTCGATCTCATGCTGCACGCAAGTGGCCAGGAGACCGTCCGCCTCCTGCTCGATCACTTCGCCCTGGAGGTTCATGTAGCGGAAGCGCACCCGATCAGGTCGCTCGACCTCCTCGTAATATTCAGGGATCGACAGGCAGCCTTCCTCGTAGACCCGCTTCTCTTCCGAAGCCCAGGTGATCTCCGGATTGATGAGCACCATCGGCTGGCGCTCGTCCTCGGATTTCGACACGTCCATGGTCACCATACGCAGGGGCACGCCGATCTGGATGGCAGCCAGGCCGACGCCGGGAGCGTCATACATGGTCTCCAGCATGTCGTCGGCCAGCTGACGGATCTCCTGCGTGATTTCCTTAACGGGTTCGGAAACCAGACGGAGCTTGGGGTCGGGGATGATAACGAGGGGTCTAATGGTCATGATCGCGGGAGATAAGGGCTTCTAGAAGGATGGTCAAATCGTTCGTGATATGTTCGGATGCCGCCGTCAACCGGAAGCATGGCCATGAACGATATTGTCCTGATCCTTGGCAATCATGCCCTCACCTGGGGGCATATCGTCATTGGCATGGCGGCTTTGAGCCTGCTGCTTCTTACCCTTGTGACCGTGCTGCTCCTGAAGACACGTCGGGAGAAGGCTCTGGAGGCAGTGCTTGCGGAGGAGCGCGCGCGTGAGATGGATGACAAGGTGGCCGAGCTCACGCGGATCCAGGCGGAGATGACAGGGCGCATGCAGACCATGGCCGAGGTTTTCGGCTCCCGCCAGAGCGACTTCATCCGCATGATCTCGGAGCGGATTGATGGACTCCAGCATCGGGTGGGGCAGGGGCTTGAAGCCTCGACGCGCCATCAGAGTGAGAACCTATCGAAGCTTAATGAGCGGCTCGCCGTGATCGATGCAGCTCAGCAGAACCTCAGCAATCTCACCGGCGAGATCGTCGGGCTGAAGGATATTCTCGCCAACAAGCAAAGTCGAGGCGCTTATGGCCAAGGACGCATGGAGGCGATCATTCGCGATGGGCTCCCTCCAAATGCTTTCGAGTTCCAGGCAACGCTGTCCAATCGAACGCGGCCCGATTGCCTCGTGCGTCTGCCAGGCGATGCCCGTGGTCTCGTCATTGATGCGAAATTTCCACTGGAAGGATTCACCTCCTTCCGCGAAGCAAGAGGGGAGGAGGCCCGTGCCCGTGCCGCCGCGAAGGTACGCAGCGACATGCTCGTGCACGTGAAGGACATCGCGGAGAAGTATCTTATTCCCGGCGAGACGCAGGATATCGCCATGCTCTTCGTGCCGGCGGAGTCGATCTATGCGGATTTAGCTGAGCATTTCGATGATGTGGTGCAGAAGGCGCATCGCTCCCGTATCGTCATCGTTTCCCCATCTCTTCTCACCCTCGCCATTCAGGTGATGCAGGCTCTCGTGCGTGATGCGCGTATCCGCGAGGAAGCGCGTGTGATCCAAGTCGAGGTGCAGAAACTTCTCGAAGACGTGAGCCGCCTCGACAGTCGCGTGGCCAAGCTCGATGCACATTTCCGGCAGGCGCAGGATGATGTGGCGCAGATCCGCGTCTCGACGGAAAAGATCGTCAAGCGTAGCGAGAGAATCGAGGCGCTCGAATTCGAGGATGGCGATGCTCAAGCTCGTGCCGAGATGCTCAGGCTTCAAGGACGCGACCTGCGCATCGTCGAATAGCCCGGAACCGCCTTTCCAAAGCGACGTTCTCCCAATTCTAGCCGACGCGCCACGCGAGTGCGGGCGCTTGCAGTTGGACGACGCCACATATCGGGAAGGAATATGCGCTATGGGTCTCTTGTCAAAGGACATCAAGTCGCTGGACGATCTCTTCGTTCACACCCTGCAGGACATCTACTACGCCGAACAGCAGATCACGAAGGCGCTGCCGCAGATGATCGAGCAGGCTTCCGATCCTCAGCTGAAGCAGGCGTTCCAGACGCACCTGGGTGAAACCCAGCAGCAAATTCAGATGGTCGAGCAGGTTTTCCGCATGCACGGCCATGATCCGAAGGGCGTGACCTGCCCGGCTATCGACGGCATCATCGACGAGGCGCAGGATATCGCCGGCGATATCGATGATCCGCAGGTTCTCGATGCCGCTTTGCTTGCCGCCGCGCAGGCCGTGGAGCATTATGAGATCACGCGCTATGGCACGCTCGCGGCCTGGGCCAAGCAGCTTGGCCGTGATGATTGCGCCGGCGTTCTGCATCAGATCCTGGATCAGGAAAAGGCCACGGATCAGAAGCTCAATCGCATCGCCGAGAGCAAGATCAATACGCGGGCTGCGTAAGATCGTCCGATTAAGAAATGGCCTCCTTCGGGAGGCCATTTTCATTGGGTGGGGACGTTACTTCGCCGGCAGTGCGTATTGACGCAGGAACTCCGCAAGATCGTTCGTAATGTAGTCGATGTCCGGCGTCTTCACCGCTTCCTGTTCGAAGCTCTCTCGGAAGGGGTCCACCGTCTTCGGTACGATCAGCGTCGTCGTCATGCCGAGTTCGTGCGGCACGGTGAGGTTCTTGGCGATGTCCTCGAACATGGCCGAGCGCGTGGGTTCGACACCGTGCTTGTCGAGGAAATGCTCATAGGCACGCCGCTCGGGCTTGGGGACGAAGTTCGATGCGGCAATGTCGAACACATCCTCGAAATGGTCGAGGATGCCGATCTTCTTCGCCACGTTTTCCGCATGCTTGCGGGAGCCGTTGGTGAGAATGAGCTTGCGGCCCGGCAATTTCTCGATGGCTTGCCCAAGGCTGGCATTCAGCTCGATGTCCGTGTGGTCGATATCGTGCGCGAAGTCGAGGAAATCATGCGGGTCGATATCGTACTCTTCGATCAGTGCCCGCAGGGTCGTGCCGTATTTATGATAGAAATATTTCTGCAGGGCCCGGGACGATATGCCGTCCAGACCGAAGAGTTCCGCGATGTAGAGGGTGATGCGCTCGTCGATCTGCGGCCAGACCCGCGAGGTGTGTGGGTAGAGTGTATTGTCGAGATCGAAGACCCAGGTGTCCACGTGCGAGAAGGCGCGGGAGTCGGGAGACGACAGGTGGTTTTCGACGGGCGGTTTGGCGTTCATGGATCCTTAGCGCATCGTGTGGAAAAGTGGCCCCGGTTTTCCGCATCCAACGATGCGCTCCTCTAGACAAGGAGCATCGGATGGATCCCAAAAGTGCAAGTCCACTTTTGGGTCCGATGCTCTAGAGACGGCAATGGGGCCGTGCGGCCCCACTGAGTAGAATATAGTGATGGTGTGAGGTCCCGAAAAGGGGGCGCTCAGCCCCGCCGGATCAGCGTGCCTGCGCCGTGATCGGTGAAGAGCTCGAGCAGCACCGCATGCGGCACCTTGCCGTCGAGGATGACCACGGCCTCCACGCCCCGTTCCAGGGCATAGATGCAGGTCTCGATCTTCGGGATCATGCCGTCGGTGATGGTGCCGTCGGCAATGAGGCGGCGGCAATCCTCGATGGTCATTTCCGGGATCAGATTCTTGTTCTTGTCCAGAACGCCCGGAACGTCCGTGAGGAGGAGAAGACGCTTGGCCGTCATGGCACCCGCAATGGCGCCCGCGAAGGTATCCGCATTGACGTTATAGGTCTGGCCGTCCTGGCCGATGGCCACAGGGGCGAGAACCGGGATCAGCTCGGCGCTGAGCACCTGGTCCAGAACCTCGCGGTTCACCTTCTCCGGCTCTCCCACGAAGCCGAGATCCACCACCTTCTCGATGTTGGAATCCGGATCCACGGCGGTGCGGGTCGCCTTGCGGGCGATCACCATGTTGCCGTCCTTGCCCGAGAGGCCCACGGCCTTGCCGCCCTCGGTGCCGATCCAGCCCACGATCTGCTTGTTGATGGAGCCCGCGAGCACCATCTCGACAACCTCGACCGTCGCCTGATCCGTCACCCGCAGGCCGCCCTTGAACTCGGACTTGATGCCGAGCTTTTCCAGCATCTTGCCGATCTGGGGCCCGCCGCCATGGACGACGATGGGCTTGATGCCCGATTGCTCGAGGAGCACCACGTCCTCGGCGAAATCCTCGGCCGCCGCGCGGTCCCCCATCGCATGGCCGCCGTACTTGATCACCACGACCTGCTGGTCATAGCGCTGCATGTGCGGCAGGGCCTGAACAAGCACCTCGGCCTGCACATGAACGTCGGGGAGCTGATTGGAATCGGACATAGGCGGCTCCAGCGGGTGGAAGGAAGACGAAACGGCCTGCGTTCTAGCTGAACGGCGGGCCCATGCAAACAAGGACTTCAGCCTCGGACGCGAAGAAGGGCTGATACCGCCACCAGAACCCAGCCGAGCATCAACAGGATGCCGCCCGTGGGGGCGGCTCTGGGGAAGAGGGAGATCCCGGCGAAAGCGCGACGGGAGAGATCGCCGCAGAACAGAACGAGGCCCAGAACGAGGATATAGCCCGCAACCTGGGCGACGGTCGGATGGAGAGCTCCCGTCGCGATCAGGGCCGCCAGGGCAAGGAGACCCGGGGCATGGAACAGGAGAAACTGCGCCGCGGTGGTCAGATTGCCGCCCGTGATGTGGGCCGCCGCTGCGGAAAGAGCGACGCCCAGAGCGCCGGAGAGACCGGCCAGAGCGATGAGGAGGCGGGTCGCCAGGTTCACAGAGCGCCTCTTTCGCTGAGCAGCCGGGCGATTCCGGCGCGCAGCTCGGGAATGCCGAAGCCCGAGCGGCTGGACGTCGGCAGGATCTCGGGGAAGGCTGCGGCGCGCTTCGAGATCTTCTCGGCCGTGTCGGCGATCCGCTTTTCCAGTTCGCCCTTTTTCAGCTCATCCGCCTTGGTCAGCACGATCTGGTAGGAGACGGCTGCAGTGCCGAGCGTTTCGAGAACCCCTTCGTCGACCGGCTTGATGCCGTGGCGGGCGTCGATCAGCACATAGACCCGGGCGAGGCTCGCGCGGCCACGCAGGTAGTCGTGGATCAGCTGCGTCCAGGCATGAACCTTCTCCTTGTCCACGGCGGCATAGCCGTAGCCGGGCATGTCCACGAGGTGGAAGCGGTCATTGATGTTGAAGAAATTGAGCTGCTGCGTGCGTCCCGGCGTGTGCGAGGTGCGCGCGAGCGTATTGCGCCCGGTAAGCGCATTCACGAGGCTCGACTTGCCCACGTTGGAACGTCCGGCGAAGGCGATCTCCACCTTGCTCTGGGGCGGCAGATTCTTCAGGGAATTCGCAGCCCAGATGAAATCCGCCTCGCCAGCAAAGAGCTTGCGGCCGATCTCGAGGAAGGGGTCGGTATCAGGTGCCGTATCTGTCATGAGGTCCTTATCGCTGCTCCGTGCAGGCTGTTCAAGACCGCAGGCGTCACAACGATGAAATGATAGGAAAGTGAGTGGGTTCGGAAGAGGGCAAGGGTCTTTATGGCATGCGCCATTGTCCCCGGGGCCGGTGGCGTTCCGAGGTTTGGCAGTCGAGGGGAGGCGCGAGGAGCGGTCCGGCTCGATCTTGGAAGTGAAGCGTGGAACCGAACGGCTCCTCGCGCACGGTTCTTTTAGGCGGACAGGCGGCGCGGTCCCAGCAACTGCCCGAAGCGGACACCGCATCGCTTTCAGCGGGCGGCTCCGGACCAATCCTGAACCCCGGGCACAGCCTGGGCCTCCCGTCACACGAGCCTGCGTTCACCTCCCGCACGGGACCGCTCCCGACCCCGCAGCTTACGACGCCTCGCGAGCGCGCCCCCGGCAGGTCAGGATGCAGCAGATGTAACTCAGTTTAGGCATATTGTCAAGAACAGAGTGAGAACATGTTCCGGCTGCACCCTCCCGCCTGCCGCAGCCTCTCGCGTCATCCCTGGCCTTGGGCCGGGGATCCCCCGCTGCGGTGCGGCGCTTTTCCAATCGAGATGGCCGGGACACGCCCGGCCGTGACGGTGGAGGATGCGGCTCAATGGCAGCAAATCCATTGACCCCTCACCACTCTTGCGTGTTATCTCGTTGCCGGAGCCGGGCACACCCGGTTCCGGGGTCTAGTAAGCCCCTCCAACAGCGGCCGGTATCGGCCGTGAACGATGCCTTCCCAGCTATGGCCGGGGAGGCGATGGCGCATGTCCAGGGCGAAAGCCTAAAGGTCATCGCGGCCGTCTGTTGGCGGTCTTACTACTCCCCGACCACCAGCACTGCTGGTGGTCGCTTCATCCTCAGGGGAGTGTCGTCATGGTCTTCCGCCGTAAATCCAAACCGCCGCTCACGGAAGCGGCCAGGCTTGTGCAGCAGGCCGTCGCCCTCATCCACGGCTACTGGCGTGATACATCTTACCGACCGAGCACGACCGATCTGACGATGTTCCGACAGCTGAAGGAGATGCTCTTCCGCAGCCACGGCACCGTGCGCCGCATCGCCATTCGCATGGAGCGACGCTTTCACGACGAGCCGGAAATCAACGAGCAAAAGTGGTCGCGCTGATTTCCCGTCAGGACGGTCCCCGGACCTGCTCCAGGGATTGTGCCGGGATCCATGTCTTGAAAACACCGCTGCAACAAGACGTGGATGGCCGCAACGAGTGCGGCCACGACGAGAATAGAGACGGCACAGAGAAAAAGACGCGGAATTGCCCGAGCCAATTCCATTCGCGGCAGGCCGGTGCTTGAACGCTCGCCCCGCTCCGAAGCCAAAGCCTCACACCCAGAACGGTTTTGCTTCGTCGAGCTTGTCGGCGGCTGCTTCGGCCTTGTCGAGGAGCTTGCTTCGCCGCCGGTCGATGCTTTCCGGTGACAGTGCCGACAGGGACGGAACCAGGGAGCCATGGACGGCAAGATCGTTCAATTCTCCCAGCAGCTCCTGCAGGTCCTCCAGGGCGCCCGACAGCTTCTTGCGGCGCTTCTGTGCCTTGTTGGAAGCGAAGAGCGAGCCGAAGAACTCGGCTCCATAGCGCAGTTTCTTGATGCGGATCCGCAATTGGTGGCGCTCCATGTCATCGACGTCGCGCATGTGCTTGGCGAGCTTGCGGATGCGCCGCCATCGCCGCGACAGCTCGGTGACGGCGAAGTCCCTGGCGGGGAGCTTCAGGGCCTTCTTCTGTCCGCCCTTGTTCCCGATGCTCCAGGCTCCGGCCTCGATCCAGGCCGCACTCCGCAGCATCTCGTCCATGAAGCGCGGCGATTCCAGGGTGTCGAGCAGATTTCTGTAGGCGAGCGTCCGCCGCTGCTCGATCTCCTTCAGGTCGGACGGATCAGGCCCGGTTTCGTCCGCAGTGCGCAGCCGTTCGAGAAGGACGTCGAGGTCGCGGGCTTCCCCCAGGGGCTGGCCTGCGCAGCGGAGAGCGTCCCTGATCTCCGCGCTTTCCCTGTCGGCCAGCAATTGGCTCTTGAACAGGGAGATCGCCGCTCTCAGCCGCCTGAGGCCCACCCGCATCTGGTGCAGGGCTGCGGGATCCTGCGTTTGCCGAACGAGGGTTTCGTTCAGCATCATCTGGGACAGGCAGTTCCGCGCGATGATCCGGAAGGCCTCGGCGCAGGATGCGTCCTGCGGCAGCTCGATCTTCTCCGCCTTGAAGGGGCAGATGGAGCCGTCCTCCATAAGACGATAGCCACGCTCGGATTTTGCAATGAGGGCGAGGCGCAATGAAACGGCCTCGCTCAAAGCGCGAGCGAAGGCGAAGAGAGCCGTAGCCTCTCCCCGTTTCAACTCGAGCTCGACTTCCGAGAAGGGGAAAGAGCGTCCGTCCGCTGAAGCCTCAGCCCGGTCCAGGGACATTTCGATGATGGCCCCGTCATGCTCGATCTCGAAGGCTTTGCGTTCCGTCTCGATGGTGAAAAGAGGCTTGATCGCTTCCCGGGCTGCTTTGTCAGGCAGCAGGGAGGCAAGGGGTGTTTCCGCAATCGCCGCGAAGTCGAGCGCACCGTCGACAGGAGTTTCCCATTCGCCGCGATCCATGGTGAGACCGCGCTCTCCGTGCCCGGCCTTGACGGTCTGAATGGCGCACCCGTTCTTGCTGCGGATGCGCAAGCTGATGCCGGCACGTCGCAAGGCCTGATCGTCCGTGTCGTAATAAACGGCATGCAGATGGCCGCTCTGGCCGGACAGGGACCGGGCATGGGCGAGGGCAGGATGTCCGAGCAGTGAATCGACCCCGCCGGAGGCAAGCTCAAGCTTGAGCTCGATCTCGCGCGGCTCCTTCTCCGCTGTGGGGGAGTGGCTGTTCTCGTGATCCTTGGCGCTCATGATGCTGCCGCAATTGCTTCATGAGGTGGAATATAGCGTCCGGGCAGTGGGATGGAACGGGCGCACGGACATCATGCGCGCAGTGCTGAAACGATGGATTGGCGTCGTGCATAAAAAAATCCCCGGGACTTAAGCCCGGGGATGACCACTTTGAGGTGGCTGGATCTCAGCTCTGGGTCGCGCTTCTGCGCGAGAAGGTCTTGCGCAGGTTGTCCCATAATTCGATCTTCACGCCGTTGCGCTTCATGATGAAGGCCTGCTGAGTGACCGAGAGCAGGTTGTTCCAGGCCCAGTAGATCACGAGACCGGCCGGGAACGAGCCGAGCATGAAGGTGAAGATCACCGGCATCCACGCGAAGACCTGCTTCTGCACCGGGTCCGGCGGCTCCGGGTTCATCTTCATCTGCAGCCACATGGTGAAGCCCATGAAGAGCGGCCAGGCGCCGAGCAACAGGAAATGGCCGATCACCGGCACGGCGCCCGGGTTGTAGGGCAGCAGGCCGAACAGGTTGAAGACGGAGGTCGGATCGGGCGCCGCGAGGTCGCGGATCCAGCCGAAGAACGGCGCGTGGCGCATTTCGATGGTGACGAAGAGCACCTTGTAGAGCGCGAAGAACACCGGGATCTGGATCAGCACCGGCCAGCAGCCCGCGACCGGATTGATCTTCTCCTTGCGGTAGAGCTCCATCAGCGCCTGCTGCTGCTTCATCTTGTCGTCGCCATAGCGCTCGCGGATCGAGGCCATCTCCGGCTGCACCGCCTTCATCTTCGCCATGGAGCGATAGGACTTGTTGGCGAGCGGGAAGAACAGAGCCTTCAGGATCACGGTCACGAGCAGGATCGCGATGCCGAAATTGCCGAATAGCTTGTAGAAGAAGTCCAGCACCTTAAAGAGTGGCTTGGTGATGAAGTAGAACCAGCCCCAGTCGATCATGAGATCGAAGTTCTTGATGCCGAGAGAATTCTGGTAGGCATCGACGGTCGCCACTTCCTTGGCACCGGCAAAGAGACGCTGCGTCGTCTCGACCGTGCTGCCCGGCTGGATGGTCTGCGCTGCCCCCTGCATGAGCGCGTTGTACGTGCGGCCTGCCTGACTCTGCTGCGAGGTGAAGGCGCCCTGATAGGTCATCGCCTGATCCGGGATGACGGTGGCGGCCCAATACTTGTCGGTGATGCCGAGGAAGCCGCCCTGCGCGCCGTCCCATGTCTTCTGGGACACGTTGGAGCCTGCAACAGGTGTTTCCTTGTCGAGAGCGTCGTATTTGATCTCCTGAAGGCCGCTGTCGCCCAGAACGCCGATCAGACCCTCGTGCAGCACGTAATAACCCAGCGTCGTCGGCTTGCCGTGGCGGGACACGAGACCGTAGGGCTGCAAAGCCACGGCCTCGGAGCCGCGGTTCTCGACCGTGCTCTTGATCGTGAACATGAACTTTTCGTCCACCGAAATCGTGCGGCGGAAGACGAGGCCCTGGCCGTTGTCCCAGGTCAGGGTTACCGGCGAGGAGGGGGTGAGCCGGTCGCGGTCGGCCGTCCATTCGGTGCTGGCGTTGGGCAGGCTGCCGGCCTGAGCGCCGAGCCAGCCGAATTCCGCATAATAGGGGTTCTGCGTGCCTTCCGGAGACAGGAGCACGATGTTGGCGCTCTTGGGATCGACGGTCTCGCGATAGTGCTTCAGCGCCACGTCGTCGATGCGGCCGCCGCGCAGGTTGATCGAGCCTGCGATGGCAGGCGTGTCGATGGTGACGCGCTTCGAATTGGCAAGAGCAGCCTCGCGGGACACGATCGTGGGGGCTGCCGGCGTGCTCGGCACCGTTCCCGGCACCGTCGGCGAGGCGCCACCGGCCTGGCTCGGGCTCGGGGGCGGATTTGGCGCGGTGGGGTTCACCTGCGTGGATTGCTGCTGCGCAGCCTGGCGCTGCTTCTCAGCCTGGGGAGCTGCAAAGAAATATTGCCAGCCCAGCAGAACCGCCAGCGACAGGGCGATGGCGAGGATCAGGTTTTTGTTGTCTTCACGCATGGGAATGTCCGCGACGCTCGCCTTTTAGGGGAGGTGAGGAGGGGAGGGGGCGATCAGAGAGGTGGGCGCTTTTCGGCTTGGTTACAACCCGTAGCGCGCGCCGAAGATCGTCGATGAGCACGTCGTAATCCGCGGTCAGAATATCGCGTCGGCCGATGATGACGACGTCCGCGTTGATGGTTGCGTAGTCGTGTGCCGCCGTGGGAAGGGCAGCTCGGAGCCGACGCTTGATCCGGTTGCGCTCGGTGGCGTGGCCAACCCGCTTCGTGACGGTCAGGCCGACCCGAAGGCCCGTTTCCGAGATGTCGGGATCAGAAGTCTCGCGCAGGCGGGCCTGCACCGTCATCCGCTCCGTATGAAAGCGGCGGCCGGAGGCCGCCGCGACGAAGTCAGGTCTTTTCGTCAGACGCCCGATGGTCACATCTGCGCGAGGCTCGCGCATCGGGGGTCCTTAAGGCTGCTTACGCCGACAGGCGCTTGCGGCCATGGGCGCGGCGAGCAGCAATGACCTTACGGCCGCCCTTGGTCGCCATGCGCGCACGGAAGCCGTGGCGGCGCTTGCGAACCAGCTTGCTCGGTTGATACGTCCTCTTCACGGCACATCTCCGGTCGAAAGGGGCAGCGGTGCTCGAAGGCTCGCGCCCGTCTGGTTAGATAAGGGGTTGCCCCCGAAACTGTCTCGAAAAAACGATCAGCGCCCCAAGAAGAGCGCTGTCAGCTTGCCGGGCTTATGACGGAACGGAGGGGCAAAGTCAACGCCGCTCTGGCCTTTATGCGGCAATCAGGCCGCTTCGCCTCCTCACATTGTCCTGAGAGGGAGGTTGTGGGCGTGAGATTGGGAGGCGCTATATAGACGCCACTGGCCGGGAGGAAGCGTGGCGGACAAGAATGATACACCTGAAGAGCGGGCAGCGAGCCTTAAACTCTCAAGGTATCTGCCCCTTGCGATCTTCCTGACCGCCATCGGAGCGGTCTTCGCCACGGGCCTCCACCGGTCGCTGAGCTTCGAATCCTTCGTCCATTACCAGATTCAGCTCCGGCAGATGGTGGCGGAGCATCGTCTGTCGATGCTGGGGCTTTACGCGCTCGTCTATGTGTCCGCCGTGACCCTGTCCCTGCCGGCCTCTGCCTTTCTGACGACTATCGGAGGCTATCTCTTCGGCTGGCTCCTGGGCGGCGCGGTCGCTTCCATGGCGGCGACCCTGGGAGCGACGAGCATCTTCCTGATCGCCCGGACCTCCCTCGGGCGGCCTCTCCTGAAGCGGGCGGGCTCCCGGATCCAGAGCCTGGCGGAAGGCTTCCAGAGGCGGGCCTTCTCCTATCTTCTCTTCTTGAGGCTGATGCCGGTCATGCCCTTCTGGCTGACCAATCTGGCCGCCGCTTTCTTCGGCATGCGGCTGAGAAGCTATGTGCTTGCAACCTATATCGGGATGCTTCCGGTCTCGTTCGCCTTCGCCTTTGCCGGATCCGGGCTCGATGAGGTCATGGCCAAGCATGAAAGGGCCCGTCAGCAATGCCTCGCGGCAGGCGGGACGGATTGCGCCATCGGCTTCGATGCCAAGAGCCTGCTGACGCCCGAGCTGATGGTCGCCCTGGCGGTCTTAGGAATTTTGGCATTGGCTCCCATTGTGATCAGATATGGTCGAGCAGGGGGCAGCCATGAAGACAAAGAAGGAAAAGCCTGATGAGACGTTGCGGCCCGACCTCTGCGTGATCGGGGCCGGATCCGCTGGCCTGTCCATGGCGGCCATGGCCGCGTCCTTCGGGGTCTCCGTCGTGCTCGTCGAGAAGGGCAGAATGGGAGGGGAATGCCTCCAGGCGGGCTGCGTGCCTTCCAAGGCGCTCATCGCTGCGGCCAGGCGGGTTCACGATGTTCAAAGGGCAGACCGCTTCGGGAGCGAAGCGGGCAAAACCGGGATCGATTTCGCTAAAGTGCACCGGCATGTGAAGAAGGTGGTTGCCGCCAGGGCTCCGCTCGACTCCGCGGAGCGCTATCGGGCCATGGGCGTGCACGTGATCGAGGCCGAGGTGCGGTTCGCCGGGACTGAAACGGCCCTGGCCGGAGGGCAGATCATCCAGGCCCGCCGCTTCGTGATCGCAACGGGCTCCCGCCCGGCCATTCCCCCGATCCCAGGCCTGGAGCAGGTCTCTTTTCTGACCAGCGAGACGATTTTCGATGTGACCGAGATGCCGGAGCACCTCGTGGTGATCGGCGGCGAAGCCGTCGGCCTAGAGCTGGCCCAGGCCTATCGGCGCTTGGGTTCCCAGGTGACCCTCATCGAGGGGGGTGAGCGCCTTCTCGGTGATGAGGACCCCGAAATGACCGCCGTCATCGAGCGTGCCTTGCTTCGGGAGGGAATCGCCCTGCGGGTCGGCCGGGCCGTCGAAAGAATCGAGCCGAGGGAAGGCGGGCGTGTGGCCGTCTTCCTTCACGACGAGCCTGAGCCTATCGAAGGCAGCCATCTGTTGATTGCGGCTGGCCGGCAGCCGGTGGTCGAGGGCCTTGGCCTCGATGAGGCGGGCATCGAGACCGATGCATCCGGCATCGTGGTCGACCGGCGGCTGAAAACGACCAACAGGAGGGTCTATGCCATCGGTGACTGCGCCGGCGGAGCGGGGGCGGGAGCACGCTTCACTCACATGGCGAATCACCAGGCCGGTCTCGTGATCCGCAATGCCCTGTTCCGGCTGCCGTCCAGGGTCGGGCAGGCCCCGATTCCCCGCGTGCTCTACACGGATCCGGAACTCGCAGCCATGGGGCTCACCGAGGCCGAGGCCCGGGAGAGGTATGGGGCCATCCGAATCCTGCGCTGGAGCTTTGCCGAGAACGACAGGGCCCGGGCCGAGGGGACAACCGGGGGCCATGTGAAGGCCATCGTGACGCCGCGTGGGACAATCCTGGGATGCATGATCGCCGGGGCTCATGCTGGCGAGCTGATCATGCCGTGGGTCCTCGCCATGGCGAAAGGATTGAAGGTTTCCGATCTTGCCGGCTTGGTCTATCCGTATCCCACCTTCTCCGAGGTGACGAAGAGCACAGCGGTGGAATTTCTGAAGCCTTCGGCTCAGAATCCTTGGGTGCGGCGAGTCATCGGATTGCTTCGCCGCTTGGGATAGGCGGGCATGAGCGTCGAGCGGCCACAATCGTTGGCATGGCGGATCCTGAGCCAGTTCGGGCTGTCCGCGCGCCTGCTGCTGTTGACCATCCTCTTCGTGATGATCGCGGAGGTGCTGATCTATGTGCCGTCGATCGCCAATTTTCGTCAGACCTGGCTGAACGACCGCATCGCTGCGGCGCAGATCGCCGCCATGGTGCTCGATGCCGCGCCTGAAGAGAGCCTGCCGGAAGACCTCGAACTGCGCCTCCTGCAAGGCGTCGGGGCTCAGGCGATCGCGCTGCGAGGCGGAGGGCGCAGGAGCCTCCTGGCCATCAGCGATGTTCCGCCCGAGGTGAGCAAGAGCATCGATCTGCGGGATGCGAAATGGATCGATCTCGTGAGCGACGCCTTCGATACCCTGTTCAATCCGGCAGACAAGCCGATTCGGGTCATCGGCCACGGCATGGGCGTCGACTTCGTCGAGATCATTCTCGATCAGCGCCCCCTGCGGGCCGCCATGCTCGATTTCTCCCGCAACATCCTGCTTCTGTCGCTCTTCATTTCTCTCATCACGGCGAGCCTCGTCTATCTCACCCTGCAATGGGTCATCGTGCGGCCCGTGCGGAGGTTGACCGGCAACATCGCGGAATTTTCCGGCAATCCGGAAGATGCCTCCCGCGTCATCCAGCCGACGGACCGGGCGGATGAGATCGGTCTTGCCGAGCAGGCTCTGGCGCGCATGGAAACGACCTTGGCCGACGAGCTTCGCCAGAAGCGGCGCCTCGCGCAGCTGGGCCTTGCCGTCAGCAAGATCAATCACGAATTGCGCAACATGCTGACCACGGCCCAGCTTCTGACGGATCGCCTCGAGCGGGTGAACGATGAAACCGCACAGCGGGTCGCGCCCCGGCTCGTGGCCACCCTCGACCGTGCCATCGCCTTCTGCGAAACGACGCTGGCCTATGGTCGCGCCACCGAGCCCCTGCCGCAGCGCCGGCTGATTCCCCTCGCGCCGTTGATCGAGGACCTGTCGAATCTGACGGATCTCGCACCGGAGGTCGGAATCGCCTTCAAAGCCCACGTGCCGGAGGATTTGATGGTCGATGCGGACAAGGACCAGCTCTCACGGGTGCTCGTCAACCTCGTGCGCAACGCGGTGCAGGCTTTGAGCCAGACCGGACCCAGCCAGGGCCAGCCCTGCATCGACATCAAGGCGAGTCGCGAAGGAAATACAGTTACCGTTCTCGTTGAGGATAACGGCCCTGGAATCCCAGAGCGGGTGAAGGCCGATCTCTTCACCCCCTTCCAGAGCTCCGCCCATAAGGGCGGCACGGGCTTAGGGCTCACGATTGCGGCGGAGCTGATCCAGCTTCATGGCGGCATGATCAGTCTCGACGAGGGTGAGGGCCACACCTGTTTCCGGATCACGATCCCGGATCGTGCCTCCGTTCAGGAGACGAAATGAGCTTTGTGCAAAATCTCTTCAAAGGAGGCTTGCCAAGCGCGTCGGAACCCTTTAAGTCACCCGCCTCGGCTGATGTTGCTTCTCGCAGCGACCTGCCGACCAAGCGCCCGTAGCTCAGCTGGATAGAGCACCAGACTACGAATCTGGGGGTCAGAGGTTCGAATCCTTTCGGGCGCGCCATTCCTTATTTTTTCTTCGCATATTTCCGGTTATAGGACCCACTCGTGGGTCGCGTCAGGACACGGCTTTCCGACCATCCTGTTCGAAGCCTGCCGGCGTGTCGAGGGTCGGAAACAGTGTCCTTCTGCAATCATTCCAACGCGCCTTGCGGCGACATGCGGCGGCCGATCATTTCGACGGGGGCAATGAGGCCCTGTTCCAAACCTGCAAGCATGTTCGCTATCTTCGTCGGGGCGTCCTGTCCCATCAGAATGTGAAGTCCGAGTGGGGGTGGGCCGCTCTCGGCCATCCTGGCGCGCATCCTCTGAAAGAACTCGATAGCGAAGTCTCGCCGCGCCCGCTCGGAGGCGATCTCAAAGCCAGCATCCAGCAAGGCTTGTCGGTAGGTTTCCGGTCTCTCGAGGAAGGAGGTCGCCTTGGTCGCGGCCCAAGGGACAGGGAAGGTGACCTCCCGATCTCCAGTCTGCATCACGTCGTAGATCGCGAACAGTCCTTCCGGTTTGAGGACGCGGTAGACGCCCGCACAGAGGCGCTGCTTGTCAGGGATGTTCATGCCCACGTGCAGCAGGGTGGCCCGGTCGAAGCTCTCGTCGGCGAAGGGCAGATCAAGCGCATTCGCTACTCGAAACTCTACCTGATCAGACAGGCCGACAAGCTGTGTCAAAGACGTGGCGACCTCGACATATTCCGGAGTGAGGTCGATGCCGACGACGCGGCATCCATATCGCCGAGCGAAGAACCGTGCGGCTCCGCCGATCCCGGAGCCGATGTCGAGCAGTACTCCACCAGCATTAAGATCAAGGTGATCGGCGACATCAGCGGTAGCCTCATGACCACCGATATGGAACTCGTCGATCCCGGCGAGGTCCTCCGGAGTAATGTTGGAGCGATCCCGACCCATGGCAGCGAGCCCTGCTACGATCGCCCTTTCCAATGAACCATGGGAGTAGTGCTGCGCAATCTCCCAACCAAGTGTCGTCATTGCCACCTCCGCACCGGCAGTGCCCGTGACCGGGCGCATCCTTCATGCCAGTCAGCGGGCTTGGACCGCTGACTGGCATGAGACTGAGCACCATTTTTGTGCCCTGGGCAAACTCAGATGCTCCTCACTGGGATTTGCTCGGGTCATCGGCCGGATTCACGTACTTGATCGCAAACGGACCTTCCGAGTCGATCTGCACCACGGCCTCGGTACTGGTGAACGCATAGTGGTTCATGTCGGCCGGGAGATCGACAAATCCGCCGCTGCTGAGCTTCTCGGCCTTTGCCTCATCGAGCTTATCGCCCATGCCGAAATGGAAATCGCCTGAGATAACGGTCACGCGCTCTGCCGTTGGATGGCTGTGGGCGGAAATCTTGTAGCCTGCCGGTGTCTTCAGACGCATCGTAAACGGCCCCTGTTTGTTGGGGTCGCCCGACAGCACAGCTATCTGGGCTCCTTTGGGCACAACGGGTGGGGCGGGCTCCCACTGAAGTTGATCGGCCCTCATGGCATGACCCGCCTTTTGATCTTGGGCCAGCAGAGGCGCAGAGGTGGTGGCAAGTAAAAGTGCAGTCATGAGCATGAGCGGGCGCATGGCAAACCTCCTTCGACGAACATGCTGAACTAGGTTGGCCTTTCGGCCTGGGCCAACGATCAGGGCCGGGAGAGGCTAGGTGGAGCCATGCCCTGCTGATGCGGCTCCTGAAGCCGCTCCCGGTCTGCCGTTCGCGGGGTACAACGCTACGCTGAGGCTCGTCCGGATGCCGCAGCGGTCATCACGGCCAAGTTCGGAGGTGGTTCCATGCTGAACCTCCTTTCCGAGCAATGTACCGATCGTGTCGGAATCGGTTCGCTGCCACGGGCAGCGGAGAAATGCTCTGCCTGTCCAGATGTGCTGTCAAGAACGACAATGCGGCGACCGCCTGCGGCTGCGTCCCTTGGATCCCGAAGGAGAAGGTCACGATCTCTCGGACTGCATTGCTTTCGAGCGGCTTCACACCCAGCGTTGTCAGCCTGATGTCGCCAAGGTGGCACGGACCGGTCCGTCGATGTTCTTCTTGAGGCTCGCCGGTCAATGCCCAGTCGAGCGAGAGAGCAGATTAATCACCAGGACCCCGGCGATGATGATTACCATTCCCAGCAGGGCGGCCGCATCGAGCTTCTGTCCATACAGAATCCATCCCGTGATGGAGACGAGAACGACTCCGATGCCGGACCAGATTGCATAAGCGACGCCGACGGGTATGGTCCGCAAGGCGAGAGACAGAAAGTAGAAAGCTGCCGCGTAACCCACAACGACCACGACTGATGGGACGATGCGGGTGAATCCTTCAGCAACCTTGAGGGTGGCCGTCGCGATCACCTCGAAGGCGATAGCGAGAGCAAGCGCGAGAGAGGGAGGCATGCTGGAGACCTGTTGGGAGCCGCGGAATGAGGTGATTGGAAAACGTCAGGGAAGCGTCCCATGGCAGTCAATTTGCACGAGACGGCCGTGGCTGCATCGGGGCAGGCAGGCCTCAGGGTTGCCGTTCTGACCGGAACAGGGACGCGGCAGAGCTTGGAAACATGCTGCGATGTCTGCCTCGAGAGTATCGCGCATCTGGAGCAGATACTTGCGATACGCCATCCGAAGGAATCTGCGCAAAGCTCCTCATGAGCCGATCACAAGTATCGACCGCAGCGTAGTTCTCGATCAGCGCATCGGCAGCCGAACTGCTAAGCCCCCAGGCCACAGCACTGTTGTCGAGATAAACCTTAAAGGTGCCGTCCTGAGTGGCTTTCTTCTCGGCACGTACCATGGGCAAGGCTCCTTCTGCGAGGCTGGAGAACCTGGGACGCTGCAATCACTGCGTGATGAATGCGGCTGAGCTCTCGGCAAAGCTCAAAAGATGAGCGATGCGGCGCCCCCTCGTCGAGACGACACTCCCGTATCAAGGCCGGCGATTGCTTCAGGAGAATCGTTTCGCCCAAGACGAACGGCTTAACCACCTGCTGATCGCTGCCTATCATTCGTCTTCAGGATAGGCGACCTCGTCACTGTCGACAGTCTTGAGGGTGAAATGGAACGTGGTCCCTTCCCCTGGAGCCGAGTCTGCCCAGATCTTTCCTCCATGGGATTCCACGATCGTCCTGCAGATCGAGAGGCCGACACCCATGCCGCTTTCCTTCGTTGTCGTGAAAGGCTTGAAGAGCTTGCTCAAGACTTCCGGCGCGATGCCTGAGCCTGTGTCCTGCACGCTGATCTGAACCATCGCTCCATCATGCGTCAACCTGGCGCGGATGCTTAAGTTGCGATTCTGAACGTCATGCATGGCCTCAACCGCATTGCGGAGAAGGTTGATCAAGACCTGCTGGATCTGCACGCGATTGGCGATGACATAAAGGCCGTTCGGTGGAAAGTCGAACTCGACCTGGACGCCTTTTTCCTTGGCCCCAACCAGCCCAAGAGCGCCTGCCTCCTCGATCAGCCGCTGCAATTCCTCGACCCGGTGCTCGCTTTCCCCGCGCGCAACGAACTCCCTCAGCTGCCGTATGACCTCGCCTGCCCGTAGGGCTTCCTCAGCGGCCTCGTTGACGGCCATCCTGACGATGTCGACCTGTTCGCCTTTCATGCGATCTAGGATCAGGTCACACCCCTTCAGATAGCTGGCAATGGCTGTCAGCGGCTGATTGATCTCATGCGCCAGTGTTGAGCCCATCTCGCCCATGGCGGTAAGACGGGACATATAGGCGAGTTCGGACTGCAGCTCCTGCATCCGCATCTCGGTATATTGACGCTCTGTCAGATCCCGGATGAACGCCGTGAAGAAGCGTTCGCCTTCCCAGCTCATTTCGCCAACCTGAACCTCCATCGGGAAGGTTGATCCGTCCTTGCGCTGCGCCACGGCCACGCGACTGCTGCCGATGATCCGGCGCTCGCCGCTCGTACGGTAGCGGCTGATATAAGCATCATGCTGCTCGCGGTAGGGCAGGGGCATGAGGAACTTGACGTTGGTGCCGATCACTTCATCCGGCTTGTAGCCGAAGACGTGCTCGGCCGTAGCGCTGAAGGAGCGGATGATCCCTTTCTCGTCCGCCACGATCATGGCGTCGGGAACGGTTTCGAGGATGGAACGCAGATGGGCTTCGCTTCGGAACAACTGCTCCTGGCTCGACTTAAGAGTGAGTTCCGCCAGCTTTCGGCCCGTGACATCTTGAGCCGTGCCGATTTTACGAATGGGTTGCCCCTCGTCGTCCAGCACGGTTCTGCCCGTCGCCGAGATCCAGCGCTCCTCACCGGTGTCGGCGCGAAGAATACGGAAGGTGCCGCTGTATGTAAGATCACTTTTTGCCGGATTTGCGAAGAACTTCCGCTCGATATGATCGCGATCCTCAGGATGAACGAGGGCGAGAACAGCAGCCTTGCTGATCGTTGCGTCCTGGCTCAGACCAAGAAGCTCGTATGCTTCAGGCGTCCATTGATGCTCACCTGTCAGAGCATTGAAATCCCAGATGCCCAAACCGGTGGTTTCAACAGCCAAGCGCAGGCGCTCTTCGCTGTCACGCAGCCTGTCCTCGGCTATTCTGCGATCATGGATGTCAGAAATGGTGCCGGCCCATTCCTGAACGTTTCCCGCATCGTCCAGCAGCGGTACGGCTCTGCAAGACACCCATCGGTAATCGCCGTCGCGTCCGAGAATCCGATGAACAATCTTCGCAGGTTGCATCGCGTGGATGGTTTCCTGCCAGGCGGAGATGGTGTGTTCACGATCAGCGGGGTGAATGATGTCTATCCAGCCGAGCGGCGCGCCAGCCACCGGCTCTCGACCGCAGAATTCATGCCAGCCCCAGCCCTCGATGTATGAACCTTCTGCATTCGCGCGCCAGCCGATAGCAGTACTGGTTTCAATCAAGGCGCGGTAGCGTTGCTCGCTCACGCGCAGATGTTCTGCGGCAGGTTTTTGCAGATGGGGATTGGGGTCTGTATCGGCCTTCTGCTCAACCTCGCATGGATCGCGCCGGTCAGCATGGGAAAGTCTCGCTTGCCTGAGCTCGAGTTCGCGGATCACGAGCCGCGAAAGGGCAAGCAGTGCCCGTGACTGTTCCGACGACAATCCCGCAGGACGGGGGCTATAGTCGAAGATGCAGAGCGAACCGAGAATGGGGCCGCTTTCTGATGCAATCGGAACAGCCGCGTAAAATCGCAGGTGCGGTTCGCCTGCGACATAGGGATTCTCGCTGAACTCGGGATGGCGAGAGAGATCGCCGATGCTGATTGATCCCACCGACTGGAGAGCACGGGCACAGATCGAGTCAGCCAAAGGCATCTCGCCTGGGATATTGCCGAGCTTGGCTTTAAGCCAAAATCGTTTTTCGTCAAAGAAGCCGATGGCTGCAACCGGACACCCGCAAATATCGGCAGCGAGTTGGACGACGTCGTCAAAGGCCGCTTCAGGCGCCGTATCCAGAATCTGCAATTGATGCAGAAGTGAGAAGCCTGGCGCCTCTTTCCTTTCGGAGAAACCGTCCCTGATTGTGTTGGAGGTCATGAATGGCCAGACGAGGCATGCTGTTGGTTGGATCAGATTGGCTGGCCCGGCTACCAAAGTGAAATGAAAAATTCAATATAAACATGATTATAGACAAGCTTGTCCGACAACAAGCCTGGAGCGGCCGACCCATATATGATGCGCTATATAATATCGGTATTGTCTTGGCAGCAGGTTCGAAGTGCTGTCCTCTCGTGGGGATCAGCAATGGGCGCTTTCCTTTCTCATCCCTTTCATGAATGCATTGTTTGTGCGGAAAACCGGGTCCTCTTTTCGCCGACGCGGCCCGCTGGGTCCGCACGATGCGCCGGAGCCTCGGACGAAAAGAGTGGAATCCCCTTTTGGGATTCGATCCGATGCTTCTTCTCTGGAGTAGCGCCTCGTGAGCGCTCGGCGTTCAACAGGCTTGGAGCAATGCTTGTCTTGCCGGCCTGGGATGGATGAGTTTTTGGTTCCACTGTGCTAGCAGGGCAGGGACCTCACAAGCCGGAACCGGCTTTGCATAAAAGTAGCCTTGGACGTGATCGCAGCCGAGATTATGCAGACGTTGCGCTTGTCCGAATGTCTCGACACCTTCCGCTGTCACCTGCAGCTTCAAGCTCTTCCCGAGACCAATGACGGCAGCAATGATGGCTTCGTCATCAGGGTCATTTTCGAGATTTTGAACGAAGCTGCGGTCGATCTTGATGTGATTGACCGGGAACTGCTTCAAGTGCGTCAAGGATGCGTAGCCGGTGCCGAAGTCATCCAAGGCGACATGGATATCGTGTTGACGGAACTCCCGCAGCATCTTGGACACATTGTCGGGGTTCCGCCCGAGAAGAACCCTTTCCGTGACTTCAACCTCAAGAAACTTGGGAGGCACCTTTATCCAATCAAGCGTTCTGAGCATGTTGTCGACCATGCCAGGCTGAATGAACTCTGCCGGTGAGAGATTGAGTGCGACACGGCCGAAGGGCAAGTCGTCATCGAGCCATTGACGCAAGTCCGTGACGACGATCGACATCAGCAGCTTGCCGATCTCCGACGCGAGTTCGTGATCCTCGAATGCGGCGCCAAAAGTTTCCGGCGTCAACATGCCCCGAGTAGGATGACGCCACCGCGCAAGAGCCTCGAAGCCCGCGATCTTACCCGTGCTGAGGCAGATCTTCGGCTGATAGAAGGGGACGATCTCATGGTTGAAGATGGCTTCACGCAGGCTCCTTACAAGAGAGACGCGCTTCTCGGTCACCCGGCGCATGTCCGGTGAATACGTGACGACCTGGTTCCGTCCCTGGGACTTGGCCTGATAGAGGGCGATGTCGGCATCCTTCATCAGCTCTGCTGGTTCACCGTCATGGTCCGGGAAAGCGGCAACTCCGATGCTGACGCGGCTGACCAAAGTGCGCTTCTGATAGGTGAAGGGCTGACGCAATGTCTCCAGGATGAGGGCGCCGAGCCGGGTCGAATTTTCCAGCTTCAAGGGCTCGACCACGAGGAGGGCGAACTCGTCGCCTCCAAGCCTCGCAACCGTGTCGCAATCGCGTACCATGCTTGAGAGGCGCACGGCAGTCTCTTTCAAGAGAGCGTCGCCGGCATCATGTCCCAAGGTGTCGTTGATGTCCTTGAAATCATCGAGGTCGATCATCAGCAAGCTGACAGATGTGCCATTCTGACGGGCATTGAAGAGTGCCATTTCAAGGCGGCGCAGAAACAGGCTGCGATTGGGCAGGCCAGTCAGAGGGTCATGATTGGCAGCGCGCCAGATCTCCTCTTCGGCTTCCTTATGATCGGTTATGTCGACGGTCACTCCGACAATTCTATCCGGCCCGGCCTTCTCGGCGCGTGCCCTGACCCACCGCAAGTGACCGGTCGGCAGAACGATACGGCATTCAACAGAATCGGATCCATATATCTCGATGCGATCGAAGAAATGCTGGATCTTCGGACGGTCTGCCGGATGAACGGTTTCAAAGATCTCCACATCGTGTCGAGCGGCAATTCCAAAGAGGGAGAGAGAATTCTCCGAGCGCTTGGTCCGTCTTGTCGTAGGGTTGAACTCCCATGCCACCATATGGGCGGCCTTGAGCGCGAGCTGAAGGCGCTCCTCGCTGTCACGAAGGGCTTCCTCCGACTGTTTGCGCTCGTGAATATCCATCGCGATCCCGAACCATTGTTCGATCTCGCCTGCCTCATTCCTGAGCGGCTGGCCTCGAACAATGAACCATCGATAGGTGTCATCGGATGCGCGACGAATGGGGATCTCGACTTCGAAGGAGTTCTCCTTGGAGAATGCCTCCTTCAAGAGGCTGAGGGCGTCGTCACGCCGGCTCGGATGGAGAATGGATGCCCACCCATGGCTGTTGCGCCTGTCACGCTCCAAGCCCGTGTAATCGTACCAGTACTCGTTGCAATAGGTGAAGCCACCATTCAGGTCGCTGAACCAGACAGCCTGTGGCGAGAGGAATGAGAGCGGCATCACATCCACGAGCGTCCGGAACCGGCCTTCGCTCTGACGGAGGTCATCTTCGGCTCGCTTGAGCTCCGTTATATCGCGCAACACACATAGGAGCGATTGAGGTTCTCCTGCGTCGTTCATGATGGGCGTGACGACGATGTCCCACCATTTCGGCGTCCCAGAATGTGTAGGGCAGAAGCCCTTGTAGCGTCCGATGCTCCCCGTCCTTGCGCTTTTCATCGCCTGAGCGGCCTCCTCGGCGCCCTGGGCGGCAAAGAAGGAGGCCCAGCTTCGCCCCTTAATGGAGTCGAGGTTCTCCATTTCCATGGCACGCATGCCGTTCTCGTTCATGGAGAGGAGGCGCAGATCGAGGTCCAAAACGGCAATGCACTCCCCGCAACTCGCGAGAAGATGCTGCTTGAATGTCTCGGCTTCCGCGAGTGCTCGGTCCGAGTGCTTGAGGTGGAGCTGGTTCAGGACAGCTCGAGCGAGACCCTGGAGGGCTTGTGCCTGTTGGTCCATGAGACCCCGCCGGCGCGCCTTGTAATCCAGCACGCACAATGTGCCGAGGGGAAGGCCCTCCTTTGTCCTCAGAGGTATGCCGGCATAGAATGAGATCCGAGGCTCGACGTCCAGAAGAGGATTGTTTTTGAAACGGAAATCCTTCCTCAGGTCTGGGATCACGAGAAGACCCGGCTGGCGAATTGTGTGAGTGCAAATCGACAACTCGCGTGGAGTTTCCCTCAGTTCGGTTCCATAAGCTGCCTTAAACCACTGCCTGTGCTCATCGACAAAGCTAATCAGTCCAATCGGAGCATTGCAGATGTGAGCCGCGATCCTGGCAATTTCGTCAAAGAAGCTCTCCGGTTCAGTGTCCAGAATCCGGAAACTCCGAAGCGCAGCAAGCCGGTCGGCTTCGCGCTGCTCTGGATAGAGATCGTTGTAAGAACTCTCTGACATGCGAAATACGCTCAGACTGGATGATATGATCTGCTTAAGCGATGTCGGAATCCAACCGACCCAACAGAATGGCATCATGCCTCAAGCAGAAAAGCTCGATCTGTTGTTCAGGATTGATCCGGGCTCAGACCGGTAAAATGGCGGGGCATCATGCCGGACCTTCAGTAGAAGGTATGCCATAGTGCTTCAATGACCTTATGCCTGAGGGCATAAATAACAGTCACTTCTCTAAATGGTATGTGCCGGCCCAGAAAGAGTCAAGAATGTATTAATAGTCTCTTCCTTAGAGGCATTAACTATATTTTGAAATACGGCACTGTACTGCGCCAATGTCATTCAACTCTGTCGAATGATGACCGCAAGGGGAGAGAGGCTGGGGCAAGATTGCGGCGTTAACAGGGTCATATGTGCCAGCTCGATTGGCTCGGCTCTGCATATGGAATGGCACGCGAATCGCCTCCAAAAGCGGGAGAAAGGAGAGTCCGATACCTCCAACGGAGTACGTAGCCTTCTAGGCTGAATTACGTAGCTTCTCGTTTCGCGAAATACGTAGTTATTAAATTTCATGACATGCCATTCTAAAGAGATGACAACCGGCTCTCTTAGGAAATCATGCTGCCAACCCGTTTAGTTGCAAAGAACTTTCCTAGACCTGTCCTGTTTAAGGAGAGCAGTGCCCTGTTTAGGAGCGGGCCTAGGAAAAAATGTTGATTCATTAACAGCTATTAACCTTCCCCCTCTTGACCCTCTGTCTCAATACGTATTGCCCCTCCAAACGAACAGGCATAGTTTCCAGGTGCCGAACAAAAAAGTATCCGCCAAATACGGCGAAGAAACGGCAAGGTGTGAATTGAGTTGAGTAAGTAATTTATACTAATGGCTGGGGGCCAGACATGTATATCGTTGTCGATGATCGACAGATAGTGACGTCAGGATATGTGGCAAGCTTCAAACGGGAAGGTGTATCTTCCATTGGCTTGTATTCGACCGAGTTCAGCGAATGGCTGGAATCGGCCTCTGACACCGACATGGAAGCAATCCAGGGCTTCGTTCTCGGTAGCTTCGAGCAGCGCGCGAGCTATGCTGAAAGCATTCGGCGCCATTCCAAAGCTCCCATTATTGCTTTGAGCGATGTGCGCTCTCTTGAGGAGACGCTCGAACTCTTCACTGCGAAGTTCGATGACGTTGTCCGCAAGCCCGTTCACGTGAGAGAAATCCTTGCTCGCTCAGAAGCTGTTTGGAGACGTGTGAATGCCAGCTCGGGAAAAGCGAGCTCGAACGAAAACGACCGGCTAAAGGTCTTTTTCGACGGGCGCGATCCTGAGATCGACGGTATCCCTCTCACGCTCCCGCGTCGCGAGCGGCATATCCTCGAGTATCTCGTGCGCAAGAAAGGGCACCGTCTGACGAAGAAGCAGATCTTCGATGCGGTTTATGGCCTCTACAGCGATGATGTCGAAGACAGCGTCGTGGAGGGGCATATCAGCAAGCTGCGCAAGAAGTTGCGTCAGCGCCTGGGATATGACCCCATCGATGCCAAGCGGTACATCGGCTACTCCTACACGGGCGCTGTCTCTTAAACACAAGGGTAACGGCCCCGCCGCAGGAGCGAACGGATGGCATCCGGCTCTGGCGGCTATGAAAAGCCGGTTTCAGGCTTATGGAAAAGTCCTCGTCGGTTCGCCCGGCGAGGACAATCGTAAGATGATGCTCAGTGGCCGGAATGCGCATGAGAAGACTCTGCGATGCCACGATCCCCCTAAACCCCAGGTTCTCTTGATGCGATCGCCCATCTGGCAGGCTCGGACCAAGCACCATAGTTGCTGAAAGCACCCCGCAAGCGAGATGACGTTTGGCCTGAAAGCCTAGAGGGCCCTATCCCGCATAAAGTCTCTCTCTTTCCTGCGGCGAAGCCAGCCTGACGCAAGGCAAGGCCACTAAGGTCGATCACGCTGAAGTCCAACTCTAGTCTGTCATTATGTCTCTTACGATCTCTCGCCGCCTTGGTTTGCTTGTGACTGTTGCTGTCATCATCAGCGCGCTCGCGGTCATTGCGCAGCTCTTCGTCATGAACAACGCAATCGTTCGTGAGAGAAAGGTATCCGTCCTCAGCCAAGCGGAAGCCGCTGCCTCTCTCGTGAAAGGCCTTGCCGAGCAGGCAGAAGCCGGGCGGCTGACGAAGGAAGAGGCGCAGGAGCGCGCAAAGGCGCTGCTTCGAAGCATGCGCTATGGCGGCAACGAGTACTTTTTTGCTTATGATTCCTCCGGCCGGATGATTGTTCACGGCAGCAAACCGGAACTTGAAGGAAAGGACTTGCGAGGGACAAAGGATGCGAATGGCGTCTATCTGCATGCCGAGCTGGTCGAGACCGGGCGGCGGGGCGGCGGCTATGTCAGCTATCAGTTCCCGCGTCTGGGTCAGGACAAGCCGGTGCCCAAGATCGGCTATGCTTACAACTTTGGTCCTTGGCAATGGATCATCTGCACGGGCGTCTATACCGACGACATCGATGAGGTCTTCTGGGCGAATGCCCTGAATGCAGCCCTCTGGTCGGCTCTCATGATCGTGGTGTTGATCGGGGTTGCCTGGTTCCTGTCTCGCGGCCTTGTCCTGCCCGTTCGATCCTTGATCTCGGCGATGGCTGCGCTTGCGGCTGGCGATACGAAGACGGCGGTTCCAGGAACCGAGAGGGCCGACGAAATTGGAACGATGGCAAAGACCGTTCAGACGTTCAAAACCGCCATGATCGCGAAGATCGAGGCTGACGAGGCTGCCCTGCAGGAGATGAGCACCAAGGCGCGGAGGGCCCAGCTTCTGGATGGGCTGACCCGGCAGTTCGAGCACAATGTGACTGCCATGACGCAGTCTCTCTCGGGTGCCGTTTCTCAAATGGAAGCTTCGGCTCAGTCCATGTCCGTGGTTGCGGATCAAACGAACCATCAATCGGTCGGCGTGGCGTCGGCGGCTCAGCAGACGATGGCCAATGTTCAGACTGTTGCCGCTGCCACCGAGGAGTTGTCGATCTCGATCCGCGAGATTGCCAGTCAAGCCGCCGACTCGTCGCGAATTGCCAATGAGGCCGTGCAGGCGGCACGGCAGACGGATGAGACGGTTCAAGAGCTTGCGCTGGCCGCGGATCGGATTGGAACCGTTGTCCAGCTGATCAACTCGATCGCCAGCCAGACGAACCTGCTCGCGCTCAATGCGACCATCGAAGCTGCCCGCGCCGGTGAGGCTGGCAAGGGGTTTGCGGTGGTTGCCATGGAAGTGAAGGACCTTGCAAGCCAGACCAGCAAGGCGACCGGAGAGATCGGGGCACAGATCGCCGCTATCCAGGAAGCAACGCAGCAATCGGTGAACGCCATTCAGAATGTCGCAAGGACAATTACCGAAATGTCCCGGATCTCGACCATGATCGCAGCTGCCATGGAAGAGCAGGGAGCCGCGACCGGTGAGATCTCCCGCAATATTCAGGAAGCTGCCCGAGGGACCGAGCAGGTGACGGGCAATATCGTCCTGGTGCAGCAGGGCGCTGGTGAAACGGGATCTGCAGCCAATCAGCTTCTTGGCGTAGCCCGTGAGCTTGCCCACCAAACGTCAAGGCTTGGACAGGAGGTTTCCACCTTCATGTCCGGTATCAAGGCTGCCTAGCGAGAGGCGTCGACCAGTCGACTGCTAACCAGTTACTCCAAAGAGAGAAGAGACACGGCAATGGACGACCTCCTCCTTGAGTTCCTTACGGAGACCAACGAACATCTTGAAACGGTCGACGTGGAGATGGTTCGTTTCGAGCAGGATCCGAACAACCAAGCGATCCTCAGCAACATTTTCCGCCTTGTGCATACCATCAAGGGAACTTGCGGGTTCCTCGGACTTCCGCGCCTTGAGGCGCTAGCCCATGCCGCAGAAACCCTCATGGGTAAGTTCCGCGATGGAATGCCGGTCACGACCTCGGCTGTATCGCTGATTCTGACGACGCTCGATCGCATCAAAGACATCCTGGGCGAGCTGGAGCGCCATGGCGTCGAGCCCCAAGGTGCCGATGACGATCTGATCGAGGCCCTCGACAGAATGTCGAATGTCGGGACCTTCATGCCCGAGCCCGAGGCGTCACCCGTCAAGCCAAAGACAGTGGGGACTCTTGTTCATCAGGTGCTTGAGCGCGAGTTGAAGCCCGGCGAGGTGTCTCTCGATGAGCTGGAGCGCGCTTTCCAGGAGGCTCCTGGACCTGACAGTAAGGCAACAAGCGGCACTCTCGTTTACCAGGTGCTGGAGAGAGCACTGAAGCCCGGGGAAGTTTCTCTCGACGAACTGGAACGTGCATTTCGGGAGACTCCGGGTCCGGATCAGATCGCGTCCGCCAAGCCGGCTGCGGCTGCGCCCCCGGCACAAGCCAAGCCGCCTCAGAAAGCTCAGGGTGCCGCGGAAGCATCGGAGCATGGCGAGAGTGGAGAAGGTGTGGCCGGCAAGGTCCAGACGATCCGCGTCAATGTCGACACGCTTGAGCACCTCATGACGATGGTGTCCGAGCTCGTCTTGACCCGTAACCAGCTGCTCGAGATCGCCCGTCGCAATTCCGAAGACTACGGATACAAGGTGCCTCTGCAGCGCCTCTCGCAGGTTACGGCCGAGTTGCAGGACGGCGTGATGAAGACGCGCATGCAGCCTATCGGCAATGCATGGCAGAAACTGCCCCGCGTCGTGCGCGATCTCTCGAACGAGCTCTCGAAGCAGATCGAGTTGGTCATGCAGGGAGCCGATACAGAACTCGACAGACAGGTGCTCGAGGTCATCAAGGATCCTCTCACCCACATGGTCCGCAACTCTGCGGATCATGGGATCGAAAGCCCTGCCGAGCGCAGGGCCGCCGGAAAGCCGGAAAAAGGTGTCATCCGCCTCAATGCCTATCATGAAGGTGGATCGATCACGATCGAGATCTCCGATGACGGCAAGGGCCTGAACTACGCCGCCATTCGAAGGAAGGCGGTGGAGAGAGCGATCGTCAGCGAATCCGAGATCGAGCGTATGAGCGACGCTCAGGTCGGCAAATTCATCTTCCATCCAGGTTTCTCGACAGCCGCTGCGGTGACGTCCGTGTCCGGTCGCGGCGTCGGCATGGATGTGGTGAAGACGAATATCGAGCTGATCGGCGGCACGGTCGATATTCGCTCGGAGCCAGGCCGGGGCACGACGTTCACCATCAAAATTCCTCTCACCCTGGCGATCGTCGCAGCATTGATCGTTTCGTCGCAGGACCAGAGGTTTGCCATCCCGCAAGTGGCGGTCTCAGAACTCGTCAGGGTGTCGCCCGGGTCGGAACACTCGATCGAGCGGATCAACGGGACGCCAATTTTGCGCCTGCGTGATCGCTTGCTCCCGATTGTTCCGCTTTCAAAAGTGATGCGTCTTTCTGATATCGAGGACGTGGACACCGGATTTGTCGTTGTCACTCAGGTTGCGCAGCAGCGTTTCGGCATCCTCGTCGACGGCGTCTTCCACACGGAAGAAATCGTGGTCAAGCCGATGTCGTCCAAGCTGAGGCACATTCAGCTCTTCTCCGGCAACACCATTCTCGGTGATGGTGCCGTCGTTCTGATCGTCGACCCGAATGGTCTTGCAAGAATGGTTGGATCAGGGGCGCAGAACAACGAGTTCCAGAACGATGCGGCACTCGGGCAGGCGATTGCCGCTGCGGAGGAACTGACGAGTCTCCTCGTCTTCCGCGGAGGCGGGGACTCCTTGAAGGCCGTGCCGTTGTCCCTGGTGACCCGCCTCGAGGAGATCGACGCATCGACGATCGAGTCCGCCAGCGGCCGACCTGTGGTGCAATACCGGGGCCGCCTGATGCCGATCGTCTCCTGTGACGAAGATCTTGAGATCAAGCGGCAGGGCTTGCAGTCCCTTCTGGTCTTCTCGGATGGCGAGATATCGATGGGCCTCGCCGTGGCCGAAATCGTCGACATCGTCGAAGACAGGCTCGAGGTCGAGCTTCTGGCCGAACGGTCCGATCTCGTGGGATCGGCTGTCGTGCGGGGCAAGACCACGGAGATCGTCAACATCGCCCATTACCTGCCTCTGGTTCTCGAGACATGGTCTCGCACGGATCAGAGAGCCAAGCAGGGCAAATCTCTGCTCCTCGTCGATGGGTCGAACTTCTTCCGCGACATGCTGGTGCCCGTTCTCAAGGCATCGGGATATCGTGTGCACACGGCAGCGACGGCACAGGATGCAGCGCGTTACCTCTCCAGCGGCGCTCAGCCCAATTTCATCGTGGCTGATCTTGAACTGCCGGGGAATTCCGGGTTTGCGTTCATCGCAACGCTGAGAGCTGATGCCCAGTACCGATCGATTCCCATCATCGGCCTGACGCTAAGGCCTGACCCTCAGCTGATTGCCTTGGCAAGACGCTTCAAGATTACGGAAGTCGTTTCGAAAGTGGACCGTCGAGGATTGTTGTCTGCTCTGGCGGAACTCAGTGGATCCCTTGAGGAGGCTGCATGACCATGAATGCCATGAATTCGGTTGCCATCGGCACACCCAAAAACTTCTCCCGGGAGATGGAGTTCATCACCGTCACCGTGGCGCGTCAGTTGCTCGGCCTTCCCATTGGCCGCGTCCATGACGTGTTCGTGGTCAGCGAGATGACCAAGGTGCCATTGGCGCAGGCGGAAATTGCCGGATTGCTCAATCTTCGCGGACGCGTCGTCACGGCTGTATCGTTGCGCAGCCGTTTGGGCCTCGAAGATGAGGGCAAGGCAGGGCGCCGGATGGCGGTCGGCCTCGAAAACCAGGGTGAGGCCTATGGCCTGCTCGTCGACGAGGTTGGGGAAGTGCTCAAGCTCGATCCCGACGAGATGCAGCCCAACCCTGTTCACATGGACCGCCGCTGGGTGAGCCTGTCCCAAGGGGTGCATCAGCTCCAAGGAGAGCTGATGATCGTCCTCGACGTGGATGCGGTTCTTGCCTTTGGAGCCGAGCGGGATCCTGTCCAATAAGTTTCGTTCTCATCAAATCCATTCATCACACTAAATAGGATACGCAACCGTGAGCCTAGATCTTTCTACCCCTGTTCTTGTCGTCGACGACTACCAGACGATGGTGAGAATTCTTCGGAACCTGCTCAAGCAGATCGGCTTCAACGACGTTGATGATGCTTCAGACGGACAGGCTGCGTTGGAGAAGCTCAGATCCAAGAAGTATGGACTTGTCATTTCCGACTGGAACATGGCCCCGATGACGGGATATGAGCTGCTCCAGCAGGTCCGCGCGGATGCCGAACTGGGATCTCTGCCCTTCATCATGGTGACTGCCGAAGCAAAGACTGAGAACGTCGTCGCGGCAAAGAAGGCCGGGGTCAACAATTACATTGTTAAGCCCTTCAACGCCGAAACTCTTCGGTCCAAGATCAGCGCTGTGTTCGGCGCATAGGCACATCGCGGTAAGAGTCATGAACCCACGTAAGAGCTATCGTATCGAGGCTCATATGGCCTCAGCTCCTCCTGACGAGGGAGCTCTCGATCGTCATAACGAAGTCATGTCCATGCTTGGGACGATCAAGGAAGCTATCGTGCCGGCAAAGGAGCTGTCTGCAGCGCTCATCGAAGAGCATCGCAAGGACATGCAGGAGGCTCTTCGTCTCAAGGTCGAGCTGGACTCGATCTATGAGGCGATTGAGCGAACCAA
The DNA here is from genome assembly GCF_052658925.1 of Microvirga medicaginis. Classification (NCBI taxonomy): domain Bacteria; kingdom Pseudomonadati; phylum Pseudomonadota; class Alphaproteobacteria; order Hyphomicrobiales; family Methylobacteriaceae; genus Microvirga; species Microvirga medicaginis. The sequence continues at coordinate 178,674 of NZ_JBQWEL010000006.1, forward strand.
GCGTGAGATCGCAACGCTCCGTTATGCTGGAGCCCAGGGGCAGGAAATCAATCGCGTCACGGACGAGCTTGGTGCCATTGTGCTGGGTACCGAGACTGCGACCAATGCGATCCTGGCGGCTGCGGAAAGGATCGATGAGCTGTCAGGCAACCTGTCTGCGCGTCTTTCAGGCGGAGACCAGGAATTCGCCCGTGAAATCTCCGATCAGGTCATCAGCATCTTCGAGGCCTGCAACTTCCAGGACATTACCGGTCAGCGCATCAGCAAGGTCGTGAATGCGATGAAGTTCGTCGAAGAGCGCGTCCATGAGATGATCGAGATCTGGGGCGGACTTGAGAGCTTCAAGGATGTCGAGACTGCGGAAGTCGCGCGCGATGGTGACGAGGCGCTTCTCAACGGGCCGGCGCTTTCCACTGACAAGGGCATCACCTCACAGGATGCCATTGACGCTCTGTTCGGCTGAGTGCAGCCTTGTGAACGTGGATGCCCGATTGAGTTGGGCATCCACCTTCCATCAATGGATGGAATGACGGCAGGGAGCTCGCGCTCGAAGCGCTCCCGTTGCTCTGAAGGGCCCGGCTCGAGATTTAAGAGGCTGCAGTCCACAGGCGCTGAAACAGGTCCTTGACAGCCGTCGCTTTCAGCAAATCTGCGAGAGCGCCTGCCGATCGTTCACTGGTGGCAAGCAAGACCCCACCGCAGACGGTGCCGTGACCGGAGAACCGATAGCGGAGGACGTTGGCTGGCTGCAGCCCTCCCGTTGGTTGTGCCACAAATCCCTGGAGCGCGGTCGGTCCATCGCTTCGGCCGTTGTCTATGCTCATGCCGGAGAACTGGCCTTTGAGCACATGCGGAATGATCTGCAGCCTGCCATCTTTACGATAGCCGATCCCCAGCCGCGAACTCGCAATGGCCGCAGTGACCTTGGGATCGAAGTGCAGGAAGCCTTCGAAGGAAATGGGTCTCGCCCGGGTCGTGAAATGATCGAACAGGGCGATTGCGTGCAGGTTATCCAGGCACACGATGATGCGGCGATGATCATAGTCATGACCGTGAACATTCGTGCCTATCTGGAACAGGTTGGCGCCTTCAAGCCGCTCATGTGCTTCAATCCAAGCCGTTCCGGCGGTTGGCTCACGGTCATCGGGAATGGCAAGATTGTGCGCTCTGGCAGAGACAAGGTACTGGCGAGCCGATCCTGCCTCGTAGAGGTCCGAGCCTTTCGGGTCGACGATCCAACTCGCACCGCCGGTGGAATAGACGAAGGAGGTGCAATCGGAATGGCCATGTTCTGGGTGATGGCCGGCCAATGACGTGCAGAAATAGCTCCAATGGGCATTCCGCTCGTAATGGCGCGCCGTGATCAGGCCCGCATGCGGTAAGAAGAATACCTTTTTCCCGGTCGGATACGACAGCGCCGTGGCAAGTGCCTGATCCGAAAGCAAGGTCGTTCCGTAAACCGACAGCAGCCGTCGCAGCCATGATGCATGATGGTATCCTTGCGGCGCATCGCCGAAGGGAGGAAGCGATCCGGATGGGTCGGTGGCGGAAACGACACTTCGGAGCCCCTTCCTGAGGCGAGCGATCAGATCCTCGCGAAACTCGCGTGTCTCCGGCATTTCGCCAAGCATGCGAGCGAGGATGAGCCCGAGCGAGACAATCTCCAGACGGAAATGCAGGGACTGTTCGACAAACCCGCCCTCGTGGTCGATCAGGCGATCAAAGCCCTCCTGAATTTGGGGGAGGGCAACAGAGCTCCAGTAAGAAGCCAAGGGGAACTTGGGGAGTGCACGCGCTGCAGAGAGAAGAGCACTGGCGGCGTGAATATGAACGACCGAATGCGCAAAGACATTCTGGCTCACAAGCTGGACCAGAGCGAAGGCATGGCGCACGACCTCGGAAAAGAGAGTGAAGCTCTTTTCAAAGGCATCGGATTGTTGCGATCTTACGCTTAAGGAAAGGAGCGTGAGCAGCGCTTCGGTGCGAGCGGACAGAGGCAAGGGGTGAGCGCTGATCGGATCCTGAGCATGTCCCCAGGGATTGGCTCGCGACCATGAGACCGCAAGATCGATTGCGCGTGTGTGACCTCCGGCTTCCGCCTCGTTTGCAAGGTCGATAAGCCAGGAGAGAGACTGAAACTCCATTCTCCATGCCAAGGACTGGAATGGGTCTTCCATCCATTTCGGTGCCTCGGGAAGACGCCATGGCGGGAAGTTGCTGAGTGCAAGCTCGCCCGCGTTGACGGTCGTGCGTGCGCCCCACTGCACGGATTTGAGCTTGTGATGGAATGTGAAAGGAGACCGTAAAGCCTCAGGATCGACAAGCTGCTTGAAGATGGCAGCGTTGACTTTAGAGCCTCCGAAAGGCAGCTCGAGACCGAGCTTCGCCAAGGCTTGATAGAGGAAGGTCCGGGCATCGGGCAGATCGTCGCCTGAGATGTTCTCGAGCAGAAGCTCGTCTCCAAGGGACACTTCGAGCGGGCCGACCAACTCCATTCTGGCTTCAGCATGCGAGGTCTGAAAGCCGATCTCGATGCTTGCCGCTCCCGGCGGAGGAACCAGATCCAGCGTAAAGCGCCGAGCCTGTCGGTAGATGGGAATGTCGATGAAGGCTCCAATGGATGGCGCCACCACGGTATCAGGATAGGGAGGGGGGAGTTCCTCTCCTTTCGCGTCGCGATAAACGATGCGAGCCAGGGCTCCTTCGCCCCCCGGATTCTCATTGATGATCTGTCCGCGCACCAGGAGTTGATGTTCCGGACGCACTGCATATGGATACCAGACAGGCTCGGCGGTGAGAGTTCGCCATGTTCGGCGAGCGTTGAACAAGCCATGGACGCTCGTCCGATGCGCCCGATCAGTTTCGTTCGCACCACGATCCTGCAAAGAAGCCGGACGAGCAGCCTGAAACAGCTTCGGATTGCGAACGGTAAAGGGATGGGAGTTGCGCCAGCTCCGAACAGATATAGCTAGTTTCCTGGCGGGGGAGGGGACAAAGAACGTACAGGATATCTCACCGGACGGCGCAGGACCGTGGTGATCCGGGCCGCCAATGTACCAGCAGTGAGGATCAATCTGATTTCTTGTTAGGCCAGGCACATAGGCGAAATCGATACTTGACCCATCCTCCATGAGGAGATCGAAACCAACGGCCGCGAAATCGTAGGCAGCCCGGTTTTCTTCTTGCGGATTCCAATCGAGCTGAAAGCTCAGCTCGCACCAGCTGTCGTTGTCGAGGTCCTCGAAATTCAGGGTGACGCGCGACCAACGGTTGTTGTTCGAAACAATGTATCGAAAGCTGTCAGCCCCAGACAGCTCATCGGCATCCTTGTCGGCCGGGATCGGAAGAATGCATCTGGCGGCGGGCATAAGGCGGCACTCTCGTTAAGGGGAAATTTTCACGCTGATGCTGGTGCAGCCCGCGAGCCGGTTCATCAATGATCCGGCTCTGTTCCTCCTATGCTCGGTCAGTTGCCCGCCGTGGCCTCGATGAACAGGGCCATCCGAATCAACTCGGACAGGCTTCGCGCCTCCATCTTGGCCATGACATTGGACCGATGAATCTCAACCGTCCGGATGCTGATGTTGAGTTCGTGGGCAATCTCTTTATTGGTCTTGCCCGCGACCAGGCAGTCAAGGACTTGGCGTTCGCGCTGTGTCAGGGATTGGAGACGAGCCTGGGTTCTGAGGAGTTCCTGGCTCCGGCGAACGCTTTTCTCATCGCAGACGAGTGCAAAGCGGACGACTTCAAGAAAACGGTCCTCGCGGAACGGCTTTTCCAAAAAGTCGATGGCGCCGGCCTTCATGGCTTCGACGGCAAGAGGGATGTCCGCGTGCCCCGTCATGACGATGACCGGCACATTCAGGCCTCGCTCATTGAGGCGCCGGATAAATTCCAGCCCATCGATCCCCGGCATTCTGACATCCGTTACAATGCAGCATTGGCCTGGATCCGTCACCTCTCTCAGGAAAGCGGTCGCCGACTCGTACAAGCGGACGTTCAAACCGGCAGAGACCAACAAAAAGGAGAGCGCTTTGCGCACACCAAGATCATCATCCACCACATAAACGATTGCCCCGCTCGACATTGGGCATATTCTCCTGATCAGCAAATCCGAAGATGAAAGATAGAGAGTGCCTCTGGTCAGACTGCCCGATTGTCCAGGAGCCTGCACCCATGCCGCTTCAATTCGAGGTCGTAGACGGGTTGAACGGCTTCTTCAAGATCTGACACCAAGCGTCGATGTGCATCATGCGCTGCCCCCCGGCTTAGACGTTTCTGCTGAATACTAGGATCCTTCATGCCCGCATTGGGGTAAAAATCAATTGGCTGATATGCGGCATTGCATCGCTAGAACGTCCCACTCGATGGCATATTTGGCCGATATAACGTTTATGAGCGGGTTCCCGATTTTCTCTCAGCGGTAGTGCCCCGTTCATTCAGCACCGAGAAATTCAGGGCTGGCGCACCTCCGCCTGCCACGTGCCGAACCGGTCAGGTCAGCCTCATGCAAGGTTGCATGGGTAAATGCATCTTTACCATGAGTGCTTGGAGATCACCGTGACGTCACCCGTCTATCTCTTCGATTTGGCATCGCGGCAGGCGCAGTGGCTTGCAGCGCGTCAGTCCACGATCTCAGGGAACATCGCGAATGCCAATACGCCAGGATACCGCGCGAGGGACATCGAACCCTTTGCCGATGTTCTGGACAAGACCAAGCTGGCGATGGTCGCCACGAATGGTGGCCACATCGGCGTGGATGCGACGCGGCCCGAGGGGACGAAGGTGAAGAAGGCCGACACTTGGGACACCGTCTATTCCAAGAACTCCGTCAGCCTGGAGCAGGAACTCATCAAGGCCGGGGAAATCGACCGGCAGCATTCACTGAACACCAGTATCGTCAAGGCATTCCACCGAATGCTGATGTCTAGCGTGAGGACTGCATGATGATCGATCCTCTCATTGCATCAACAAAACTTTCGAGCTCGGGGCTGGAGGCACAATCGGCGCGCTTGAGAGTCATTTCTGAGAACGTCGCGAATGCGCAATCGACAGGGCGTACGCCGGGCTCGGATCCCTATGCGCGAAAAACGATTACCTTCAGATCGGAGCTCGACCGAGCTCTGGGCGCCTCCTCGGTTGCGGTGAAAGAGGTCGGGACGGACGACGCGCCTTTCCCTGTCGAATACGATCCCGGCAATCCTGCTGCGGACGAGAACGGCATGGTCAAGAAGCCGAACGTGAACATGCTGATCGAGATGGCCGACATGCGTGAGGCCAATCGCTCATACCAGGCGAATCTGCAGATGATGAAGCAGGCGCGCGCCCTGATTTCCGCAACAATCGACCTGATGAGAGGCTGATATGATCAGTGCAGCATCTTCGATCTCCTCAATGATTGAACGGCCGGTTGCTGTTTCTTCCACCCCGACGGCAGCCGTTAAATCCGTTGCTGGAGCAACGGCTGCCGGCGTTTCTCAGGTGAGCTTTGTCGACACGATGGCTCAAGTCGCCTCGTCCGCCATCGATACGCTGAAGACGGGTGAAGCCTCCTCGATCGCCGGCATCCAGGGAAAGGCGTCGGTTCAGCAGGTCGCTGAGGCGGTCATGGCTGCTGAGCAAACACTTCAGACGGCGATTGCGATCCGCGACAAGGTGGTCGCAGCCTATCAAGAAATCGCTCGTATGGCGATTTAAGGGGAACACCATGAGAGCGCTTGCGATTGCTGCAACCGGCATGAATGCTCAACAGCTGAATGTCGAAGTCATCGCCAACAACATTTCAAACGTGAACACCACGGCGTTCAAAGGCGCCCGGGCGGAGTTCTCGGACCTTCTCTATCAAGCCGAGCGTGCTCAGGCCGTCCCCAACCAGGCCGGTGCGAGCCCGGTTCCGGAAGGAGCCATGCTGGGCCTTGGCGTGCGTACCGCGGCCATCCGCAATCTGCATCGCCAAGGGTCCCTGACCGCCACGTCGAACCAGTTCGATCTTGCGTTGAACGGACGCGGCTGGTTTCAGGTGGGGGCGCCGAACGGCGACGTTCTGTATACGCGCGCCGGCGCCTTCAATAAAGATGCAACGGGGCAGCTCGTCACGCTCGATGGTTATACACTCAATCCCAACGGACCGATCCTCGTTCCAGCGGATGCCGTCGAGGTCAGCATCAACGAGTCGGGTGAGGTTTTCGCGAAGGTCGCCGGTCAGGCGCAGCCACAAAACATCGGCCAGATCATGCTCGCAAACTTTGCCAATGATGCGGGGCTGGAGCCGATCGGAAACAATCTGTTCCGTGAGACACTCGCATCCGGGGCTCCGAACCCTGGAGCGCCTTCGGATCCGGGTTACGGAAAGATTCACCAGGGCTACCTCGAGGCGTCGAACGTGGATGCGATCAAGGAGATTACCAATCTCATCACTGCACAGCGCGCATTTGAGATGAACTCCAAGGTGATTCAGGCGGCCGACGATATGGCCGGCACCGTTTCCAAGGGCATCCGCTGAGTTATTAAGGGCCGGGATCTGTTCATGAACGTATTGCTTCGCTTCGCAATGGCTGCCGCCATGCTTGCCGCCACGTGCCACACGGCTGCGGGTGAAGAGCGTGTTCTTCCCGTCCCGACGGTCACGATCTACCCCGGCGACATGATCAATGAGTCCATGCTCAAGGACAGGAAATTCCCTGAGAATTACCGCTTCCGCACGGCCGTCGTGGAGTCGCCCCGCGTTCTGACTGGCAAGGCGGCCCGCCGGACGCTGCTTCCTGGCGAGCCTATTCCTCTGAATGCCGTCGACGATCCAAAGCTCGTGACACGTGGAGTCCAGACGGCGATTCTCTTCGAGGAGGGGGCTCTGTCGATCGTCGGTGTTGGCATTCCGCTGCAATCCGGTGCGCTGGGCGAAACGATTCAGGTCAAGAATGTCGACAGCGGCAGAATCATCACGGGCCGTGTTCAGGCCGACGGCAAGATCAGGATCGGCATCCAATGATCTTGCGCGCGCTCCTGTTGGCTTTCGGTGTCCTTCTGTCAGCCCACGCTATGGCTGCCACGCGCATCAAGGATGTGGCTGGCGTCCAGGGCGTACGAGATAACCAGCTGATCGGTTACGGGCTGGTGATGGGATTGCAGGGCACAGGCGATACCCTCCGGAACTCGCAGTTTACCGAGCAGGCTCTGCAATCAATGCTGGATCGGATGGGAGTGAACGTCCGGGATATCAACCTGCGGACCAGAAATGTCGCGGCCGTTATCGTGACCGCTGATCTGCCCCCCTTCGTCGGTGCAGGATCCCGGATCGACGTGACGGTGACCTCGATGGGTGATGCGACATCGCTCAAAGGCGGCACTCTGATGCTGACAGCTCTGCAGGGCGGCGACGGACAGGTTTATGCGGTGGCCCAAGGCGCCATCGTCGTGTCGGGCTTTTCTGCCCAGGGGCAGGCGGAGACTTTGACATCGGGAGTGGCGACCGCTGGCCGGATTGCCAACGGCGCTCTTGTCGAAAGGGAGGTCCGGGGCGGCTTCGAGGCAGTCGGATCGCTCGCTTTCGAACTCAAGAACCCCGACTACAAGACCGCCACTCTCGTGACCGATGCCATCAATCAATACGCCGAGCGTCGATATGGCGTGCGTGTCGCCGCTCCGCGGGATTTCCGCACTGTCGTTCTTCAGAAGCCGAAGAATATTGCAGCAACCCGTTTCATTGCCGAACTGGGGGATATCGAAATCCAGCCCGATACGCCCGCCCGCATCGTCGTTGATCAGAGAACCGGCACAGTCGTCATCGGAAAGAACGTGCAGATTTCAACGGTTGCGATCACCCATGGAGCCCTGACGATCCGCGTCACCGAAACTCCGGAAGTGTCGCAGCCAGATCCGTTCTCATATGGGCAGACCGCCGTTGTTCCGCGCACCCAGGTGACGGCGGATGAAGAGCGGGTTCCTCTTGCAATCGTACGAGGTTCGGATCTTCAGACCCTCGTCAAAGGGCTTAATCAAATGGGCCTGAAACCGTCGGATGTGATCGCCATTCTTCAGGCGGTCAAGACGGCGGGGGCTCTTCAGGCTGAGCTGGTAGTTCAATGACGCAGTTTGAGAAAATCTTTGCAGTGCGGGCAGGTATGCTGGGGGCAGTCATCGGACTTGTCATGTCCGGACCTGTTATGGCGCAGGAGAAAGAGGGCGAGGCGAAGGGCAACGCCTATTGCGTCAATATCGCCGATGCCGCCGCCGATGCACGCTATGCTCTGCAAAAAGAAGCGCTTGCCAAGATGGAAAAAGAGCTTGAGGGACGGCTCAAGATCCTTGAGGCGAAGCGCGCCGAATATGAGGAATGGCTGCGCCGCCGCAATGAGGTTCTCCAGAAAGCCGACGAGACGATCGTGTCGATTTACTCGCGGATGCGTCCTGATGCTGCGGCTCTTCAGCTGACCAATATGGATGAGGAGATCGCTGCGGCAATCGTCGCCAAGCTCAATCCCCGGTCCGCCAGCGCCGTGCTGAACGAAATGGAGCCGGCAAGGGCCGCTCAATTGGCCAACATCATCACGGATGCTCCCAAGCGGGTTGCGAGCAACGGGAGGAAAGAGTGAAATTCATCATTGCAATCGCGAGTCTTTGCCTCCTTGCGGCATGTGCGACCCGGCCTGAGGAAATCGGGCGGGAGCCGATGATGACGCCGGTGGGAGCTGGCATTGCCGTCGAGCGTGAACCCCTTCCTCACGTGTTCAAGGGCACCACCAGCATTGCTCCAAATTCGACCTGGAGCAATGCGAGTGCTGATCTGTTCACCAGTCCTCGGGCCCGGCAGGTCGGCGATATCGTGACGGTCAATATCCAGATCGACGATAAGGCGCAGTTTGATAATGCAACCGACAGATCCCGCTCGTCATCGGTTGACGCTGGTCTCAACTACGGCTTCAACTTCAAGGGATGGCAAGCCGATGGCGACGCGGATATAGGGGTTGACTCCTCGTCCTCGTCGACGGGGCAGGGGAAAATCGACCGGTCCGAGAAGCTGCGCCTCTCCGTGGCGGCGGTTGTGACCGAGGTTCTGCCGAACGGAAACGTAATCATCAGCGGGTCGCAGGAGGTCCGGGTGAATTACGAGTTGCGGATTCTCAACATCGCCGGCATCGTCCGCCCTCGTGACATTTCTCCCCGGAACACCATCAGCTATGACAAGATTGCCGAGGCGCGCGTCTCCTATGGCGGCCGCGGACGCCTGATGGAGGTCCAACAGCCGGCTTATGGGCAGCAGATCTTTGACGCGGTGACGCCGTTCTAAGCAGGTCGAGAGGCGGGTCTCATGGCGACGAATCTGGCATTGCCGACAGCTTCAGGGCAGGCTTCTGCGAAAGAAGGAGCCAAAAATCTGATCCTGACGCTTGGACTTCTGACACTGCTCTCTGCCGTGGTAGGTGGAGGCTTTGGTCTATCCATTGTATCGAACATCGAAAAGAGGGTTGAGGAGAAGTACAAGGACACTCCTCAGAAGGTCTCGAATACGAGCCCGTATACAGGCGATATTGCGATCAAGAAAATGGCGCCGGTGGTGACCAATCTTGCCAATTCTGCGAGCGACTGGATTCGGCTTGAGGCATCTATTGTCTTTAAACCGGAAGACTCTTTGAATTCGGACGTTCTGGTTGCCGAGACTAGGCAGGATGTGCTGGCTTATCTTCGCACCGTGTCTCTTTCTCAAGTTCAGGGGCCGAGTGGTTTGCTTCATGTGAGGGAGGACCTGAATGAGCGCGCCAAGATCAGGTCGAAAGGAATGATTCAGGAACTCGTCCTTGAAACCCTTATCATTCAGTGAGCCAAAGAGGGCGAGAGAGCCAGCCAACTCAGAACGCATCATTTGAACACATCTTTACTACGGAATATTATTTTATGCCTGTCCGCCTTCTCGCCAAGAGCCTTCTCTTCCTGCTGATGACAGGCGCCGGCGCCTATGCTCAAGTTCCTGGTCTCGATGCGCTGCTGCCGGCGGGAGATGGGGCCGCAAGCGGAAGGATCATTCAGGTCGTCGTCCTGCTGACGGTGCTTTCCCTTGCGCCGGGGCTTCTGATCATGGTGACGAGCTTTACCCGGTTTGTGGTCGCATTCTCCTTCCTGCGCTCCGGTCTAGGGCTTCAGAGCACTCCGGCCAACATCTTCCTGATCAGTCTTTCTCTGTTCATGACGTTCTTCGTGATGGGCCCGACTTTCGACCGGGCTTGGAACGACGGCGTGCGCCCACTGACGGAGAATAGGATCACCGAGGCAGAGGCCTTTACCAGAACGACGGATCCTTTCCGCGAATTCATGCTGGCCCATGTGCGGCCCAAGGACCTGCAGACATTCATGGATTTGGCGGCCGCGAGCTATCCGAAAGTCAATGACGGGGAGAAGATCGACCTGCGCGTTCTTATTCCCGCGTTCATGATCTCCGAGCTGAGGAGAGGGTTCGAGATCGGGTTTCTCATTGCCCTTCCGTTCTTGGTCATCGACATGATCGTGGCGACATTGGTGATGTCGATGGGCATGATGATGATGCCGCCGACAGTCCTTGCCCTCCCGTTCAAGATCCTTTTCTTCGTCCTAATCGATGGTTGGAACATTCTCGTCAGTGGCCTTGTCAGGTCATACTTCTGACAGCCCCACACAGAAAAGCGGTCTCTTGACATTGCGCCTGCTGTCTAGGAGCAACCTTCACACAAGGTTGACCGAGCAGAAAGGTATCTCGACACGATTCATTTTCGCCGAGATCCTTTATGCCCGGTCGTCAGCATGCCGAAAGATTGTGGATTAGCCTGATGCAGCTCGGGGCCCGCCGGTTGGGAGCCCTGGCCGCCATCGGTCTTGCCGTGTTCCTGATGGTCGGTGTCGGCGCCTATTACCTGAGCCGTCCCGCGCAGGAGACCCTTTATACCGGACTGGATCGCGAGGACGTGGGCCGCATGGGCGCGGTCCTCAAGGATGCGGGAATTCCATTCGACGTCAGTTCCGACGGAACCGCGCTGCTGGTGAGCTACGGAAATACGGCTCAGGCGCGAATGCTTCTGGCCGAGAAGGGGCTCCCTCATAGTTCCAAATCAGGCTACGAGCTGTTCAATGATCTTGGCTCCCTTGGCCTGACCTCCTTCATGCAGGAGGTCACGAAAGTGCGCGCGCTCGAGGGTGAGCTTGCCCGTACCATCCAGGGGATGAAGGGCATCAAGGCTGCACGCGTTCACATCGTTCTGCCTGATCGGGGCTCATTCCGCCGTGAGCAGCAGCCGCCTTCGGCCTCGGTCGTCATCCGTACGTCTCCGGCCGACGACGCGTCTTCGGCTCAAGCCATTCGCCACCTCGTTGCTGCTGCTATTCCTGGAATGGCCGTTGACAAGGTCACAGTCATGAACACGGAGGGGACGCTCCTGGCTTCGGGAGACGATGCCGCCAACGCGTCCACCGGCAAGATGGCTAACCTTGAAAAGACTGTTGGCCTTGAAATCCAAGACAGCATCAGAAGAACCCTTTCTCCTTATCTCGGCATCGGAAACTTCGAAATCAGCGTCGCTGCTCGTCTGAATACGGACAAGGTGAGCACGAATGAGACCATCTTCAATCCGGAGTCCAAGGTCGAGCGCTCGACGCGGACCGTGAAGGAAACCGAAGTTTCGCAGAACAAAAGTGGCCAGAAACCGACGACGGTTCAGCAGAACCTCCCGGATGAAAACGTGCGCGGAGATTCAAGCGATAGTTCGAGCGAGGATAACCAGCGCCGTGAGGAGCTCACGAATTACGAGATTTCCTCCAAGACGATTCAGACCGTCAGTGACGGCTATTCAATCAGAAATCTTTCCGTCGCTGTTCTCGTCAACAGGTCTCGGATCACGTCTCTTCTTGGCGAGGGAGCGACACCGGCAGATGTCGACGCGAAGGTCACCGAGATCGAGCAGCTCGTCTCGTCCGCGGCTGGGTTCAACAAGTCCCGTGGTGACCAGATCAAGGTTGCGGCCGTGAGCTTCGTCGATGACGGAGGCGTGATGCAGCCGGTTCCCGGACCTTCAGTCGCTGAAATCCTGATGCGCCAGTTCGGCACGGTCGTGAATGCGGTGACCGTTCTTGCACTCTGTGCGATGTTGATTTGGTTCGGCTTGCGGCCTGCAGTCCGCATGCTCGTGGCCCGCCACCAGGCAGACCTCGAGATCCAGCGGGAGCAGGCGGCAGCATTGGCTGCGGCGGAGGCCAGCGAAACATTCAACCAGGAAGTCGAGCGGGCCGAGCCCACTCCCCAGCCGGCACTGCAGGAGGATCCGCTGCCGAACCTCCTCGGGCCGCAGCGGACCCCGCAGCGCAAGCTCGAGCAGATCGTCGAACTCAGTGAAGAGCAGGCCGCCGCAATCCTCAGGCAATGGCTCAACCAGGAGGCCGCATGATGCCGGGAGGAGTTGCAAATGTCATCGCGGACTTCTCCATTCCGAGCGCCCCCGAAGGATTCGGGCTTGGGATGCTGCGTCGGGTAAAGGCCGTTGTCGAAGAGGAGCCGGTGCAAGTCCAAAGCGCGCCGGATCGGCAGGCCGAGCTGATACGGGCTGCTGAAGCACAGGTCAGGGCGGAAGAGAGAGAAGCAGCACGCCAACAGCTCAAGGAAGTGCTGGACGCTGAACGAGAGAAGCATCGCGAAGAGCTGGCGGTTCAGCGAGAACTCTGGGTCGAGCAGGAAGCTGCGCAGCTCTCGGCCCAGATTATCGACACTCTCGGAAATCTCGAGCGAATTCTCTCGGACAGGGTCGCGCGAATCCTCGCTTCGATTATTCCTGAGGCCCTTCAGCAGAAAGCGCTTGCCGAGTTCAATGAGATTCTCGGAACGATACTCGCCGGTGAGATCTCCACGGTCCTGAAAGTGACAGGGCCTGAGGACATGCTGAAGACCATCCAGGCTCGCTTTGCAATCCGTGACGGTATCATCGAGTTCGTACCGAGCGATGATGTGGACGTCACCCTCGTCGCCGGCGATACAACCATACAGACGCAGCTCAGTTCCTGGTCGATCCGGCTGAAAGAGGCGCTCAAGGCAGAGTGACGATGCTCAATTCTGACAAGCATGAAATTATTATCGTCCGTAGAGGCGACGGCGGTGAGGAGACCACCAAGGGTGGCGCCTGGAAGATCGCTCACGCGGATTTCATGACGGCGATGATGGCGTTCTTCCTTGTGATGTGGCTCATTGGCATGACCGATGAAGCGACCAAGGTTGGCGTCGCCAACTATTTCAATCCGGTTCAACTGGCCCAGTCCACATCCAACAAGAAAGGATTGGACGACCCACAGAACGTGCAGCCTGAAAGCGAAACAGACAACAATAAGGAAGGAAGGGAGAAAGGAAGCGGCCAGGGAACGGGTGGCAAGTCACAGCAGTTGCAAAAGCCTCGTTTCAAAGAGGGGGCTCTCTTTCAGGATCCTTATGCGGTTCTGGCAAGAATTGCGGATGAGATCGAGGCCAATCCCCACGATACCCTGGGAGCAGACGTTACGCCCGGCGAAAGCGACGTTCCTGGTCTCAAGGACGGTGAAGTCTTCAGAGATCCCTTCGACCCTCTCTACTGGCAGGTCGCTCCGATCGACGAGCTGAAGACTGAAACGACTCCTAAGCCTGGAACGGCAAAAGCTGCTCCGTCCAAGGCCGAAATCGATGCGTTGGTTGCGACTGCTCGCAATGCCCAGCCAGATGTCCGCCATGTAGACAGGCCTGCAAGCGCAAATGCATCCGCAGATGCAATAGCTGCGCAGGGCACCCAGATGTCGCCGGTACCCGAGGTCCCGAGCGAGTCGCTGGACAAAGCTGCCGACCAGAAGGCCGCCGAGTTGAAGAAAGAGATCATGGATGCTGTCCGTGAGACCAGAGATCGGTCCCCAAAGCCGCAAATCGAGGTGCGGCGGACGGGAGCTGGAACTCTGATCAGCCTGACCGATGATTTCGACTTCTCGATGTTCACCGTCGGCTCTGCGGAACCGCATGCGAAGGTCGTCCATGCGATGGCCAAGATCGCTGCGATTCTGCAGTCGCGGCCAGGGAAGATCGTCATCCGCGGCCATACGGACAGCCGTCCATTCAAGTCCGCCAATTACGACAACTGGCGTCTCTCACATGCCCGTGCTCAGATGGCGCTCTATATGCTGGTGCGCGGGGGGCTGGATGAGAATCGGATCGTGCGGGTCGAAGGGCACGCGGATCGCGACCCGAAGATTCCGTCTGATCCCAAGGCCGATCAAAACCGCCGCGTCGAAATCCTGTTGCAGGAGTAGTGAAAGTGAACAGTCTTCTGAAGACTGCTCTTGCTCTCGTGCTGACGATTGTTTCGGGAGCGGCCATTGCGGAAAGCGAGCACTCATCGGAGGTAAAGCCGACGTATGATCCGCCGCGATCTCAGCCTGCGAACGCCGCAAGCCCTGTTCAGATGCTGCGGACCCTTCAACTGATGCAGGATCAGATCGCGCTTGGATCGACCGAGGCTCATATGGGCCAGCGTGGTCTTCTCACGATTCTCGACAGCCGTTTCATGGATGTGCCCCCGGAGATCTGGAGCGATGGGAAGAATATCCGTGCCGCTATCACATTTGTCCTGAGCGGCGGCAATCCTCAGATTCTCAGGAAGCTCTTGGAAATGAGCAATCCAGCCATCTCGAGTGAGGATAGGTCGCTCGTCGAGGGAACCCTCGCCTATGTCGAAGGACGTGAGGAGGAGGCGAAAGGAAAGCTCCTTTCGGTGAACGTTCAGTCGCTGCCACCCATGCTTGGGGCTCAACTGGCGCTGGTTCAATCCGCTCTCATTGTTCGAACAGATCCCAAAAAGTCTTCCGATCTTCTCGATTTTGTTAGGCTCCAGGCACCAGGCACACTTCTGGAAGAAGGAGCATTGCGGCGCCAAATCTTCGTGGCTAGTCAAACCGGAGAGATGAAGAAATTTCTTGCGCTGACCTCAGGATATCTGCGCAGATACCGTCATTCGATCTATGCCGGGAATTTCAGACAGCGCCTCGCCTCAGCCCTGACGCGGATCGATTTCGGAAAGGATCCGGTATCGTTTGACGGTGTCGTCGAGATGCTGATGGATCTTGAGCCTGATGCCCGACGCGACATTTACCTCTTGGCGGCTCGTTCCTCTATCGACCAGGGCAAGACCCGATCAGCCCGCATGCTTGCTGAAAAAGCCAAGGAGCTGTCCGAGGGTGATGTTGCGAGCGCCGCAAGAGCGAAGCTGTATCGTGCGGCAGCAATGATCGTTTCACCTGAGACGATTGTTAAGGCCGTAGAAGATCTTAAGGGAATCGACAGAACGAAGCTCACGGCAGGCGACGCGATACTCCTGGATTCAGCCCTCTCAATGGCCGGACATATCCGGGTGATGCCTGGAGACAAAGCGGCGGACAATTCGAGCAAGCCGCCTCCGCCTCCGTTGGATGTCAATAAGCAGCAAGCGCCAGAACAGCTTCAGGCGGTATTGAAGGCGCAGGATGCTCTTAGTCGCATCGACAAGCTGATCAAGAACCAGGCGTCGACAGTTCAATGAGCCCAATTGATATTCTGTCCAGAAGTTTCCCCAGGTCCGCCGACCCTCAGTCACTGCGGGATGGTTCGGCTACAAGTGAAGCTGTCGATGCAAACGGAATGCCCTCTGACGCGGGCAGCTTCGACATGTTGCTCGACGGATTGTCCGGGGGGCACCGTCGCGATGGAGAGAAGGCTCAACCCCTCGACAAGCGTGATGTTCTCAATCTCATTTCGGATTCCGGTCCGCTCAATGCTGCAGGTTCTGAGAGCAGCAACCCCGTTCTGGTGCTGCTGGAAGGGCTCTTGCCGCGCGTTCTGCCGCAGGCCACGTCAGGCGATTCTGATGACAACACGCCATCAAGTGACGCCTCCGGACAGCTGATCTCCCTAGAGACGCAGCCAATGCAGGATGACGGTGAACTCTTGAAATCTCCTGTACAGCAACGGCTTACGGTTGCTGTCCAGCACCAGGAGACACATTTTAAGCCTATCATTGAAGCATTTGTCGCTGAGGCCGACCTCAAGGAAGAGGGGCAGATGAAGAATGCGCCAGAATTTGCCTCCTTCGACAAGCTCGTGGGTCAGCCGTCTAAGGTGGCCCATGAGAGGCAACAGAACCTGACAAGATACCCTCTGCCGCAAGAGACAGTGACGCCCGCGGCTGAAGAACAGGATGAGGAGCAAAGTCTTGATAAGGGCCAGTCGTTGAATGCGACTGTCGAGCGTCTGGAAACGCGCAAGAACGCAGCGTCGAACCCGGCGCAATCCGAGGGCGCCAGCCTTCCCCCAGGGACGCTTCAGCGTCTCGCCAGCTCGGTAAGGGATGAGGTCCGTTCGATGGTCAATGAGGCCGCGGAGCACGCGGCAACCAGTGATCGGACATTCCCGATGCTCTCCATCAAGGCTTCCGATGGTGCTCTCCGAATCCTCAACCTGCAGCTTCATCCTGCGGATCTAGGTGTGGTGACAGTCAAGATGCGGCTTGCCGGCGATAGTCTCGAAATGGAGCTGCACACCGAAAGAGAAGAGACGGCGCAACTTCTCCGCCATGATTCCGAGAAGCTGTCCGCTCTTCTGCGCGGGTCAGGCTACCGTCCCGATGCAATCACCATTCAGGTGAACGGCGTCGCTGACCAGGATCGCGTTTCCGCACAAAGACAACAATCTGACATGCAGTTTCAAGGGCAGTCCTTCCAACAAGGCGGAGCGAATCAAGAAGGTCATTCTCGGAACCGGGACAAGCAATATGCCAGCACCAGAACAGAGCTTCCCAACAATCGAACGGAAGAACGCTCCCTGGGCAATCGCAATTCTGGCAGCGTGTACCTTTAGTCTGGCAAATTCAAACCAAGCTGAAGCTCAAACGGGCAGCCAGCTTTGTGAGAGAGAGATGCTGCGGGCCTCCGCGAAATACGGAGTTCCCGTCGGAATGCTGTATTCAGTCGGTCTGACGGAGACCGGTCGACGTGGATCTCTGCAGCCTTTCGCCATGAATGTGGAGGGGCGAGCCGTGTTCCCGAATAGCCTACCTGAAGCGGTTCAGCGTTTTGAGGAAGCCCGGCGCTCGGGTGCGAAGTTGATCGATCTCGGCTGCATGCAAATCAATCACCATTACCACCGGGATAAGTTCACATCCTTGGAAAGCATGCTGAATCCGCGGGACAACGTCGAATATGCCGCGCGCTTTCTGAGTGAACTCAAAGGCCGCCATGAGACCTGGACAATGGCCGTGGCGCGCTATCATGCGGGACCTGACAATGACCCGGCTCAGAAGCGCTATGTCTGTAGGGTTATCGCCAATATGGTCGCGACGGGTTTTGGTCAGTGGACCCCGAATGCCCGGACATTCTGTGCGGATGCTCCGGGCCTCAGGCCGGGCCAGACCGCTTCTGACGGTTGAACCAGGTGGCCGATAGAGGTCTGTTACCGTGACATCTGGAGCGAGGTGCCTGCCTTGCTGAGCGACCCGCTCAGGGCGGCTTCCGAACCTGTTAGCTGGGCGATTTCGGCGCCGCGAGAAAAGAGCACGATCCGGTTTTCGTTAAAACTCCACGAGTTCACTTGTCGGAGAGCCTCGTTGGAGCATCTAGAAACCGACGCCTTATAAAGGTCCAATGAAGCGACACTGGACAGCTGAATAAGGCAGGAATCTCCTTTGTGGTCCCTCGCTTTCCATGTCCCTGCATATGATGAAGCCCGACGTGGAGCGCTGAAGACGCCGGGTGGCGATTCACCTGAGGCTAGCACCGGGGCGGCGACTTGCGGTTGAGGGCCCTTTGGAACCGGAGCTTGCTCCGATACGATCGGTGAAACCGGAATGGCCGTCTCCGTGGGAGAGATAGAGGGGTGTGGGTCTGGGGGCAACGCAGTGAGGTGTTGATAGGGCCCTGTTTCAGCCAAGGACTTCACACCGCTTGAAGGAGCCATCACCTCAACAGCCTGGTCTAAGCCCGGGACCGTAACGACACGTACACCCGGGATCCGTCGACCCCAAGGTGACGCATATTGCGGGTAGCCGCGATACGCGTCGGGGTGTCCCCAGGGGCCTTGCGAGTAAAGACTATCGCTGGAATTGCAGCCTGCAAGGATGCCAACCATCGAAAGCGCAAGGAGCTTGGGAGCGGATCGTATCACGGTGTCGGCTCAATATCATTTCTCAATGCCGCAGAGAGGCTGCAGGGCAATAAGACGAGCGGAATCGCGGGGGGAGGGGCCTCAACCGCGCCGATGTGACGATCTCCGCAAATGAGCGAGGATCAAAGTCGCTTTCAGGGCTCTCGGAGAGCAGGACGCGGTTGATATGCACCCCGACAGAAAATTCGCCGAGGACGAGCTTGAAGTACACGCTGACCGTGTCATGTGCGAATTCCATATCGAGGACGATGCAGGGCGGATGGCCCAGCGCCGTGCTGATATCGGCCGCGCGGGCATAAGAGAGTGTGTCATCTTTGAAGAAAAGCTCTGCGGAAGACGACACGATCTCATTCATATTGCCGTGCAACTGTTTGCTCACATAAGACCGGATGATGTCTGAATCAGTCAGACAAAAGTCCGCTACGACATCTTTGATGTTGCAGGCCAGGACTTCTTCAAATGCATTCACGTCAAATTCTTTGTCGAATGACTCTGCTGCGCTGATTGACGGAAGACTTTTCATTTGGATCTCGTCAGGATGTAGAACAGGATCTGAGCGACGGCCTTGTAGAAATCTGGGGGAATCATGCGATCCACCTCAACATGATCGTACATGGATCTTGCCAGGGGCTTGTCTTCAATCACAGGAATGTCATGTTTTTCCGCAGTCTCGCGGATTTTCAGGGCAATCAGGTCTTTGCCCTTGGCAACCACGACAGGTGCACTTGCCTCGTTGCGTTCATAACGAAGTGCAATGGCATAATGCGTCGGGTTGGCGATCACGAAGGTTGCCTTGGGAACGGCTGCCAACATGCGCTTGCGGGCACGATCCTGAGCCAGGGAGCGCATGCGCGCCTTGACCATGGGATCGCCCTCCATCTGTTTGTACTCTTCCTTGACCTCCTGCGGCGTCATCTTGAGATCGCTCCGCCATTTGAGGCGGGCCCAGACCAGGTCGGCGGCCACGAGAACAATGGTTGCAATAGCAATGGCTGAAACGAGCCGCATCGCCATGGTCAGCATGAGTTCCGGAATAAGGGTCGGGTCACTGAACATGGCATTGAAGACCTTGGTTTGCTCCGATTTCAGAAGCAGGAGGGATACAATTGTAATTGCCCCGAACTTGAAGAGAGACTTGGCGAATTCCACCAGACCGGCGCGGCCGAAGATCCGTTTCCAGCCACCCATCGGCGAGATTCTGTTCCATTGCGGCCGAATTCGCTCGGACACGAAGGAAGGCATGTTCTGGAAGATTGAAGCCGCAAGACTGCATCCGGCGAGGATTGCGATGATTGGTATCAGGAACTGACCTATCTCAAGGGCCAGCGCCTGAAACAAGGCAGCTGCGTCCGCGCCCGAGTCCAGGCGAAAATCCTGGGGGCGATCGACAAAGAGAGAGAGCTTCTCCGTCAGGACTTTCGTGTTGTTTCGTGCCACAAATGTCAGAACGATGAGAATGCTAAGGATCGACGCGAACATGGGCGCCTCTCTCGAGAAGGGGATATTCCCCTTCTCGATGGCATCCCTGACCTTCTTGTCAGAAGGCGCTTCTGTTTTGCTTTCCTTATCTTCCGAGTCAGACATCGACTATCATCGGTGCTCAGACAAAGGACTCATCATCAGATTCTGAGTTGATGACGATCTCACCTCGTCCTGCCATATCCAGAGCGAGATCCGTGATGGAGCGTCGGGCTTCGGCAACATCTCTTTGCGACGACGGCTCGTTGCTGCTCAACTCGTGCTCGATCATGCGGCGGACGCGTGAAGAGAGAGCAGTCAGAACGACTTTGCGGAATTCCTCGTTCGTACCCTTGAGAGCCAGAACGACGCGGTCCGGAGGAACCTGATCGAACAGGGTCGTACGATCCCGAGGCGTCAACTTGACGATATCATCGAACGTGAAGAGGAGACTTCTGAGAATCTCCGCCGATTTCGGCCTGACGGCGGATAGGCTGGTCAGAACGTCCTCCATGTGATCGCGTTCCATCTTGTTGATGATGTCGGCGATCTTGGCGTGAGTGTCAGAACCAGCATTCTTCGAGAAGTTCGCCATGAAGTCCTCATGGAGTGTCCTCTCGATGTTCTTCATCGTTATATCGACGATCGGCTTCATGCTCAGCATGCGGCGCATCAGGTTATTGCGCAGGGGCTGAGGAAGTTGAGCCATAACCTTCGCAGCACAGGATGGCTTCACCTTGGATAGGATAAGCGCCGCCGTTTGGGGATGCTCCTTCATCAGGTAGGAAGCGATAGCACTTTCAGAGACCGTCGAGATACGCTCCCAGATGCTCCTGTTCGCATTTCCTGCGACTTCGCTCAGGATCTCGGCAATCTGTTCAGGCGTTAAAATCCCAGCCAGGAGCTTCTCGATATGGGCCACGCTGCCGACAACGTCTGCTCCGGTCGAAAAGTTTGAGGCAAACTCATCGATGAGGGTCTCTATCTGCGATGGCGATACGGGGCCAAGTTGGGCAGCAGACCTTGTGACAAGGCGAATCTCCTCATCGCTGAAGTGCTTCAGAATTCTGCTGGCTGCGGGTTTTCCCATCGCCAGCAGAAGCGTCGCGACACGTTCCGGCCCTTTCATGGGCCTTGTACCGCTGTTCGTCTTCACGGGAATGTTCGCAACCATGGTGAAAGCCGCTTCAGCCGTTCATATCATTGCTGGGAGGGCCGACGATCTCAGTGAGAGAGATGCCAAACCGGGAATTGTCGTCTTCCACGACGACAACTTCGCCGCGAGCAATCACACGGCCATTGACCACAACGTCGACTGGCTCGCCAACCCTGTGATCGAGAGGTACGATAGCACCGCGCCCAAGCTTCATCAGGTTCGAAACTGGCATCGTGGCCGAGCCAAGGACGACCTGAATTGTAACGGGAATCCTCAGGATGGAGTCGAGGTTGCGGCCGGCATCCCCTTTTGAGTCGCGCGATGCCGCGTTGTTGAGACTCTTGCCAAGCTCGCTTTCCTGCTGCCACGCAACCTTGTCCTGAAAGTTGTTTTCGAACGGATTTGACATAGTACAGAGCCTTACTGATTGGGAACGTGAGAACGGGGCTGCGTCAGCTCATTGGCAGAGCGAGTGAGTTCTTCGAGGCGTTGAGCGGCAGCCTGGGCTTCTTCAATTCGCGTGCCGAGGAGAGCGAGGGTCTCTCGACCTTCAGAACCGAAACTGGCAACGGCATTCTGAGCTCCCATCAAGGCCTCCCCGGTCTTGTCGAAGATCCGCTTGTACTCCGCGTGATACTGATCCAGACGCTTGAGCTTGCGATACATGACGGCAACCATGGCACTTGTCGTGACGAGCGCTATGAAAAGGATAATGTTAGCGAGCGAGGACATCGTCTAGAAATTCCTTCTCTTGATCGACTGGCTCATCGATCTTTAAAACATATGAACCATCTGCCTGTCCGATGTGACACCAGAAGAGCCCTTGCTGGTTGCCTTCGAGCTTGACCCGACTTCTGGGGGTTGCCTGGAGCTCGATGATCTGTCCGACCTTCAGATCGGCAATCTCACCAAGGGACAGGAAACGTTCTTCGAGAATGGCCGTGAGGGTGACTTCGGTCTTTTGAACCTCGCTGGCCATTTGCTTCATCCAACGCGGGTCACGACTGGTCGATTCGCCGGATACAACGCGAGACAGCGCTTTCCTCATCGGGTTCAGAGCCGATTGTGGGATGATGACGAACATCTCTCCACCTCGGTTGAGGGCCTGAAGGAGAAACTTGGCTGCAACGGCCTGATTGTTGCGACGACCGATAACGGCAAAATCCATACGGGTCTCGAGACGCTCCAACTTGAACTTCGTATCCGCTACGAGAGCGAACGAGGCTTGGAGCGCCTTGGCAACCTGCTCGAAAAGGACCTGGGCCATCCGCAGCTCGATGTTCGAAAAGCCTCGCGCTTCCTCAACCGGAGGCTCGGAGCCATCGGACCCGAAGAGCACCTCCACCATCGTATAGATGAAGTCGCGATCGAAGCCGATCAGAATATGGCTGTCCCAGTCTGGGGCATGAAAGATCGCTGCGACCGCATTGGCCTCGTACATCTCTAGAATTTCGCTGATTCGACCACTCTCGATGCCGCTCAGCGAGTAATACATGGGCGAGGCAGCCATGTGGCGCAGATGTTCGGCGCAGCTGGTCGACATGCGATCGAAGATCACGTGGAGCATGGGCAGGCGGTCAATGGACAGACCTGCCGAGTCCAGAAGCATGTCTCGAATATCGTTGGCACTATGCATGCCGCTCATGACTATGCTGCCTCCTTCATGTCTTCGGAACGACCGCCCGTCGTGGTAGCCGTTTCGACCTCATCGATGGTGGGGCGGCATTCCACCGAAATTCCCTTGCGGCCATGCTCGACGGCGATTTGCGGCAACGCACCATTCATGTAGGCGATCAAAGCCTGCTTCACGATGACATAGACGCGCGTCTGCTTCTCTCGGGTTGCCTTCACTTTGTTGGCGAGCGGAGAAAGAAAAGCATAAGAGATGAAGATGCCCCCGAACGTTCCGACGAGAGCGGACGCGATGAGCCCTCCAAGAATGGTGGGAGACTGGTCGATTGCGCCAAGAGCCTTCACGATACCCAGCACAGCCGCCACAATGCCAAGCGCGGGCAGGGCTTCTGCGACGGTGGAGATGGAATAGTAGGGTTTCGTGCGGTCACGCTTGAGCGCGGCGATCTCTTCTTCCATGAGAGCTTCGATCTCATGCGGGCGCGCATTGCCGATGATGATCAGGCGAGCGTAGTCACAGATGAAGAGGGTCAGGTCCTTGTCCTTCAGAACGCTCGGAAACGCCTTGAAAATTTCCGATTCCTCAGGGGTGTCGATGTGTGCTTCGACCTCATTACGAGGCTTGTTCTTCAGCTCTCTCAGCAGAGCATACAGAAGGCCCAGGATCGACAGATACTGTTCTCTCTTGGGAACGGTTCCCTTGATTGCTTCGAGGGAAGCCCGTCCTGTGTCCTTCACGAGCGACATGGGGTTCGCAATGATGAACGTGCCGATCGCGATGCCGCAGATGATGACGTATTCCCAGGGCTGCCAGATCACGGACAGATGCCCGCCCATGGCGACATAGCCGCTGACGAGAGAGCCGATGGCAACGACCAATCCGATTAAGACGCCCAACCTTGTAGTCCTTCGCGAGAGATCAATACTTAGAGATTTCCTAATCATGGAGGCTTGCGCGAAGCTGGGACGGGGGAGGCAAGCCTCATGCAAGGCTGTCCTGGTACAGCAGACTGGAAATTGACCAGGCTGCCCAGCCGACGCGTAGCGGAACAGTGACCTAGGTCGTGGGCGGCCGTCTGACTGGATGGAGTTTCCAGGTGCAATCCGCCCTCTATGTGTCATTGTCGGCCCAAGTCGCCATGGAGAAGCGTCTGGCGACCATTGCCAATAACGTCGCGAACATGGCGACCGGCGGATTTCGCGCTGACGAGATCAAATTCGAAGAAATTCTCTCCCTCGCCGCCAAGGACAATGTGTCGTTCGCGTCCTCAGGCCAGAGTTTCATCTCGCGCCGGGCCGGTCCTGTGACGAAGACGGACAATCCCCTCGATGTGGCGATCCAGGGCGAGGCCTGGTTTGCCTACCAAGGAGCGAGTGGCCCGGTTTACACCCGTGACGGACGCTTCTCCATGAACGAGAATGGCGATCTTGTGACTGTCGATGGCCATGCGGTCCTCGATGCCGGCGGGGCACCCATCACCCTTGACCCTCTGGCGGGCCCTCCAAGCGTCAGCCGTGACGGAACGATCACCCAGGGGGGCAATCAGGTTGGCATCCTAGGCCTCTTCAACCTGAGCAGCGACAGTCGCCTGACCCGGCAGGGGAGCTCGGGGGTCCTGTCCAGCATCCCTGGTGAGCCCGTTCAGGACTTCACATCGACAGGTGTTCAACAGGGCTACAGTGAAGGGTCGAACGTCAATCCTGTTCTTGAGATGACGAAGATGATCGCCCTGCAGCGGAATTTCGAAAGCGCTGCGACGACGATCCAGGAGAGTGAATCCACGTTGATGGATGCCATCCGGACGCTTGGTCCCAGCAGCTGATCGACGGCATGAACGCCCTAAGTGAACTTGAGAACGTCCTTCTTGACGGTGCTGGACGCCATCTGGTGCGGATCAGCGGCACCATTCGTGAGGTGACTCCCAGCTATTACCGGGTCGTCGGGCTCTCCCAATTCGTCAAGCTAGGCGACCAGGTCGGCTTCGACGCCAACGGGAAAACGCAGATCGGCGAGGTCGTTCGCATCGACAGCAATGGGCTTACGATCAAGCCCTTCAATGGACGTATCGATGCCAGGATTGGCACACCCGCGTTTCTGGTCAGCAATGCTGGCTTGAGCCCTGATCCGAGCTGGAAGGGGCGGGTCATCAATGCTCTTGGTGAACCGCTCGACGGGCAGGGTCCCTTGGTGCCGGGTTCCAGACCGGTGCATCACGACGCCGAGCCGCCCTCTGCCATGACACGGGCGAGGGTTCATAAGCCGTTGCATACGGGCGTGAAGGCGATCGATCTTTTCACGCCTCTCTGCCAGGGACAGCGCATCGGCATCTTTGCCGGATCGGGCGTGGGAAAGTCCACCCTTCTGACGATGCTCGCAAAAAGTGAGGGCTTCGATACGATCGTGGTTGCCCTCGTGGGCGAGCGCGGACGAGAAGTGCGGGAGTTCCTGGAAGGACCGATCCAAGCCAGCCTGCACAGAGCCGTGATGGTGGTTTCGACAGGTGACGAGAGTCCGATGATGCGGCGACAGGCACCGAGAACCGCCGTATCGATCGCCGAGTATTTCCGGGATCGTGGTGAATCGGTTCTCCTGATCATCGACTCCGTGACCCGCTATGCCCATGCCGCCCGTGACGTGGCACTTGCCGCAGGGGAGCCGGCTGTCGCCCGCGGCTATACGCCAAGCGTCTTCAGCGATCTGCCCCGGTTGCTGGAGCGGGCCGGTCCTGGAGAGGAAGGGAAAGGGTCCATCACAGGCATCTTCTCCGTTCTGATCGATGGCGACGACCACAACGATCCGGTTGCCGATAATATCAGAGGCACGCTCGACGGCCATATCGTCCTCGATCGCTCGATTGCCGATCAGGGCCGGTATCCTGCCATCAATGTCCTCGGCTCCATATCGCGTCTGGCGGACCATGTCTGGTCGCCGGATCAGAAGGAGCTGGTCCGGCGCTTGCGTGGGTTGATCGCTCGCTATGAGGATACGCGCGACCTGCGCATGATGGGCGGATACCAGCCAGGCACGGATCAGGACCTCGACCAGGCCGTCGTTCTCGTTCCAAAGATTTATGAAGCCCTGCGGCAGGATCCATCATCTCCCTTGAGTCGGGATGCCTTCATGGATCTCGCGCAAGCGCTCAAGGCGTGATGTCCTCATCGCATTCACGAGCACTCCATCTATCGCCCAGCTTCACACAAGCATCCTGGTGTTAGCTTCCCCTCGAATTCGTAGGAGTTGTACATGAGCCTCTATGGTGTCCTTCGCAGCGGCGTGTCAGGCATGAACGCTCAGTCGAACAAGCTGGGAACGGTTGCCGAGAATATTCAGAACTCGAGCACGACCGGCTACAAGCGTGCCTCGACTGAGTTCTCGTCTCTCATCCTTCCATCCAGCGAGGGAAACTATAATTCGGGATCGGTCACGAGCAGGGTTCGCTATACGATCGCCGATCAGGGACCGATTGCTTACACGACCTCGGCGACGGACCTGGCGATTTCCGGCAACGGTTTTTTCGTTGTATCGGATCCGGGTGGCGCCAATTACCTGACCCGCGCCGGCAACTTCGTGGTCGATGGTCGAAGCGGCAATCTCGTCAACGCAGCCGGCTTCACGCTCATGGGCTACAAAATTGGAGTAGATCCTTCTCTGAACAGCCTCGACGACGTCGTCCCAGTCAACATGGCCAATTTCGGCATGCAGGCGGCCGGTTCGACGGCAGGCACATTCAAGGGGAATCTCCCGTACGGCACGGTCGATGTGGCTGGTACTGCCTATCCCGGAACGCTGGCGCCTCCGGTGCCCGGATATGTCGATATCAAGATCTCGAATCTGACGCCTCGGGATACGATTCAGTTCTCTGTCGGCGGCGGCGCCACTCAGACCTTCAATGTGACCACCGAAGCGACCGTGGATGATCTGGTCGCTTCGATCAACACAGCCGTCGGCGCCGGCACGCTCAGCGGTGTTCAGGCATCCAAGGACCCGACCACCGGCAATCTCGTGCTGACGTCCGATGACCTGACCGGCGCCACGAACGTCACAGGCTCCTTTACGGATATGACGCCGGCCAAGAAGATTTCCTCTCTCCAGGTGTTCGACAATGTCGGAAATCCGGTGAAGATCGACATCCAGTTGGAACGAACCGGAGAGAGGACCTGGGAGATCGCGGTCTATAACGGCTCCACTCTGCTGGACGGGCCGACCACGATGACGTTCAGCGATCTTGGACAACTGGTCAGCCCTACATCGTTGAGCTTCGGCATCCCCAAGGGGCAAACCTTCACGCTTGACATGACGAGTATGACGCAACTCGCGGGTGATTACTCGGTCACGGGCTCGGCTAACGGCAACGGACCGTCTGCTGTGAAGAGCGCCGAGTTCGCCTCCGATGGCACGGTTTATGCCGTCTATGAGGACGGATCGCGTGTCGCCGCCTACAGAATTCCTCTGGCAACCGTGCCTAGTCCGGACAACCTCTCTCCTCGTGCAGGCAACGTTTACGAGACGACAGCAAGTTCCGGCGGTTATCAAGTCGGCTTCCCGGAAACCGGTACCTTTGGGTCGGTTACCTCTGGAGCGCTTGAGGGATCGAACGTTGATATCGGCACCGAGCTGACGGCCATGATCGAGGCGCAGACCAGCTACACGGCCAACTCGAAAGTATTCCAGACCGGTTCGGAATTGCTCGACGTTCTCATGAATCTGAAGCGGTAACGGTTTAGGTCATTCTCGAGAGCTCGAAACATGTCACTTTCGGTCGCCTATAATACGGCCCGCTCCTCACTGCAGGCATCTCAGTCG
Organism: Microvirga medicaginis; assembly: GCF_052658925.1. Taxonomy (NCBI): domain Bacteria; kingdom Pseudomonadati; phylum Pseudomonadota; class Alphaproteobacteria; order Hyphomicrobiales; family Methylobacteriaceae; genus Microvirga; species Microvirga medicaginis. Next base: position 205,878 of record NZ_JBQWEL010000006.1, read on the forward strand.
CAGATGGCGATTGTCTCCCGCAATACCGCTGGAGCGTCGGACCCCACATATTCGCGCAAGATCGGTGCTTTCGTCACGACGGGCGGTGCCGCTCGCGTAACGGTGCTCAGAGCCAGCGACAGGGCGCTTCTGAACAAGATGCTGGAGACGACTTCGGATGCAGCCACTCAGAAAGCGCTGCTCGAAGGACTCCAGAGGCTGAGCCAGACAATTGGCGACCCGGAGCTGGATGAATCTCCTGCCGCCCGGATTGGCGCTTTAAGCAGTGCCTTGAAGCAGTATGCAAATGCGCCTGACGATACCGTGCTGGCCCGCGGCTTCGTGAAGGCCGCATCGGATCTTGCGACAAGCCTGAATCAGGCAACGTCAAGCATCAACGCGATACGTCAGGAAACGCAGTTCCAGATTGCCGATTCGGTCTCCCGGATCAATGAAATCCTGGCGAAGTTCAAGATTGCAAACGATGAGGTAATGAGCGGATCCGCCCTTGGGCGAGACGTGACGGATGCTCTCGATACGAGAGACAGCCTCATTGCGCAGCTTTCCGAGGAAGTCGGAATCACGGTCGTTCCAAGAGCCGACAATGACATTGCTATCTATACCGATAGCGGGGTGGCGCTCTTCGACAGATTGCCGCGCAGCGTGAGATATGAGCCAATCGCTCTGGAGGCAGGAAAGCCTGGAGGGGCGATTCTGATCGATGGGATTCCGGTGACTGGAAGCTCATCTCCAATGCCCTTGAATTCCGGAAATCTGGTTGGGCTCGTCAAGCTGCGGGATGATGCAGCCGTCCAGTATCAGAAACAGCTTGACGAGTTGGCTCGTGGCCTGATCGCGGCCTTTGCCGAGTACGATAAAAGCGGGGCCGGAAAGCCGGACCGCGCTGGTGTCTTCACCTATAGCGGCGGCCCGAGCATTCCAAACCCGGCGCCGGAAGGTCTCGCCGGACTGATCAAGGTCAGCGATGCCGTTGATCCATCTAAAGGATCAGGCGGTAAATTCGAGCGTATCCGCGATGGTGGAATCAACGGTGCTGATTACACCTATGGTGACGGGACCGCGTCGTTCTCCACGCGCCTTTATCAACTGGTCAATGCCATGCAGGCGGACCGTACTTTTGATCCGAGCCTGGGACTGGGTGATAAGATGTCCTTGCAGGATTTCGCCTCGTCCTCAGCAGGTTGGCTCGAAGCTCAGCGCCAGGACGCGTCCCAGCAAGTGGCCTACCAGGAGACCCTGCTCGCACAGGCATCCGAGGCGCTCTCGAACTCAACGGACGTCAACATGGATGATGAGACGGCTCTCATGCTGCAGCTGGAAAAATCTTACTCGGCGTCCGCAAAGCTGATCTCCGTCATCGATCAGATGCTCCAAACGCTTCTCAATGCGGTGGGTTAAGACATGAAGACGACGTTCATCTCCTCCTCCACCCTCTGGAATTCGCCCAGATCCACGCTCGACAAGCTCCAATCCGAGCTTGTGAAGGCCAATAAAGAGGTCGTGACCGGGCGTCATATGGATGTTGGTCTGGCGCTTGGGCGCAAGACCGGGAAGTCGCTTTCTCTCCGTCAGGAGAGAGCCGCTCTTGATGCTTTGACCGACAGCAACACCTCGGCGACGCTGCGGCTCAAGTCGACCTCGGCCGCGCTCGACCAGGTTCGTACTGCGGGCGATAATTTCAAGAACGCCCTGATTGGAATGCATGTGGGAGCGCAGGACATTGCCCTCATCCAAAGCCAGGCACGGGCCAGTTTGGACAAGCTGGTCGGGAATCTGAACGAGAATGTCGGAAACCAGTTCCTGTTCGGCGGCGTGAACTCCAGAGTTCAACCCCTCAAAGCCTACGATGCCGGTCCTCGGGCCGCCATTAACAAGGCGTTCTTGGACTACTTCACCTTCCCGCAGACTGATGCGCAGGTAGCGGATATCACGCCCGCCCAAATGCAGGCTTTTATTGACGGGCCGCTCGCTGATCTATTCGAGACTCAGTGGAAGGGCACATGGTCCAACGCATCCGATCAGAACATCCAAAGCCTGATCTCTCCGACGGAGCGGGTCGAGACATCGGGCAACGCAAATGAGACCGCCTTCCGACAGCTGGCGATGGCCTACACGATGACCTTTGATCTCGGGATTGCAGGTCTCAACGATCAGACAAGAGAATATCTGCTCAACAGGGTCATCGGGACGCTCGGGGAGGGTGTTGCCGGAGTAACCGAACTCGAGGCCGATCTCGGGACGGCCCAGCGGAAGATCGATGACGCCAACGAGCGGATGAGCCTTCAGAAAACGTTCTTTGAGGAGAGGATCACGAACTACGAGGCCATTGACCCCGCTGAGGCGAAAGTTCGTGTCGACCAACTCTCGACTCAGATTCAGACATCGTACTCCCTGACTGCGCAACTCAATCAACTGAGCTTGATCAATTTCATTTAACGGCAGGAAAAGTGTAAATGTATCAGTTCTCCTATTCTGAAATCCTTGAGGATTCGCCGAAAGACTGCCGGCAACGCGAGTACGATCTTTTCGAGCGCGCCGTCGACCTCTTGCGTGCGGCAGAGGGATACCCGTCTCAATCTCCGGAAATGCTCGGCGCCATCGTCTATCTCCAGCGCCTTTGGACCTTTCTGATCAAGGATCTTGGACATCCCGAGAATGCATTGCCCGACAAGCTGAAAGGACAGCTGATTTCGATCGGTCTCTGGGTGATGAGGGAATCCGATCTCGTCGTTCGAGGCGAGCACAATAATCTCAATGCTCTTATCGATATCAACGTCCTCATTAAGGATGGCCTGAAATGACTGCGAAAATGCGTTTCTCTCTCAAGGCCGGCGAGCGGATTTTCATCAACGGCGCCGTTCTGACCGTCAGTCAGAAGGTCACCTTGAGCCTCCTCAACGATGCCCGCTTCCTTCTGGAGAGCCACGTGCTCCAGCTGGCGGAGGCTACGACACCGATGCGGCAGCTCTATTTCGTGGTGCAGGCGCTCCTCATCAATCCTCAGGAAGAGCAGCAGGGGATGATAGCCTTCCATAAGATCCATGACGCTCTGCTCGTGGTCACAACCGACGAGACCACAAAGGCTCAGTTGGGGAATATCGGAGATCTCGTCGCCCGGAGGCGGACCTTCGAAGCACTAAAGGCGATCAGGGGGCTCTTCGAGAATGTGGAGTCCCAGACTGCATCCACAAGCGCCGTGATGCCTGAGAAGGCTGCTTAGCCCGGGAGTCGAGAAATGAATGTCAGCTCTGTTACGTCTGCGGCTTACAGTCAGGGTACATCCGCTAGCGAGAAGACGTCGACCGTCAGCTATGACAACTTTCTGAAGCTGTTGATGACGCAGATGAAGAACCAGGATCCCACGGATCCGATGAAATCGACGGAATACATGGCTCAGTTGGCCACGTTTTCCCAGGTCGAGCAGAGCGTGAAGAGCAACGAGAAGCTCGATGCCCTGCTTTCATCCTTTGCCCTGTCTCAGGCCGACAGCGTGATCGGGCGGACGATATCCTCGGCCGACGGCACCATTTCGGGCAAAGTGGATTCAGTCATGATCGCCAGCGATGGCGCTGTCGCTCAACTGTCGAACGGATCCCGGATCCTGCTTGGCCCCGGCATCGTGATCAGCTGACAATGAACGAGATTGATGCTCTCGAGCTGGTCCGTGCGGCGATCTGGACCGTTATCATCGGCTCCGGGCCAGCGGTCCTGGCCGCGATGGTGATTGGCATCGTGATCGCCCTGATCCAGGCCCTGACCCAGATCCAGGAAGTCACACTGACTTTTATTCCCAAGATCATTGCCATCCTGGTCGTCACGCTCCTCACAGGATCGCTGGTCGGATCCCAGATCTATGCCTTCACGGAGTTGGTCTACGGACGAATTGTTACAGGGTTCTAGGACGTCCGAGGCCTCGAGAGGCTGCCGCGAAGGAGCGAAGGCCCAGCGAGACGCGAGGCGACCTTCGCGCAAGCTTCATGGCGCATGTGTCAGACGGATGATTGGCTCGCCGAAGGGAGAGACACATGGCGTCTAGCGACACGATGGTAAAGGACCGCGGCCGGGATCTGATGTTCGCCGCAGGCGTCGTCGTTATCCTTGCGATCCTGTTTCTGCCGATCCCGCCGCTGGCTATCGATATGGGGCTCGCATTCTCGATTGCCCTGTCGGTTCTCATCCTGATGGTGTCTCTGTGGATTCAGAAGCCTCTTGAGTTCTCTGCCTTCCCAACCGTACTCCTGATCGCCACTCTCCTTCGCCTCGCCCTCAGTATCGCCTCGACGCGGTTGATCCTTTCTCACGGTCATCACGGCGTTGATGCCGCTGGCCATGTGATCAGTGGCTTCTCCCGCTTCGTCATGAGCGGCGACTTCGTCATCGGTATCGTCGTCTTTATCATTCTGATTACCGTCAACTTCCTGGTGATCACCAAGGGTGCCACACGTATTGCCGAGGTCGGCGCCCGCTTTACCCTCGATGCGATTCCCGGAAAGCAGATGGCCATCGATGCAGACCTCTCTGCGGGGCTCATCGACGAGAAGGAGGCTCAGAGACGGCGACGTGAACTGGAAGAGGAGAGCGCCTTCTTCGGTTCCATGGACGGTGCCTCGAAGTTCGTTCGCGGCGAGGCTGTCGCGAGCCTGATCACCATCGCAGTCAACATCTTCGGCGGCATCATCATCGGCGTGACACGGCATGGCATGCCGCTTTCAAAAGCCGCCGACGTCTTCACGCAGTTGTCTGTTGGCGACGGCCTCGTCAGCCAGATCCCGGCGCTCGTGGTTTCCCTGGCTGCTGGCCTCCTCGTTTCCAAGGGCGGCACGCGCGGGCAGACCCAGCAGGCCGTGCTGGATCAGCTTGGTGCCTACCCGCGTGCGCTGATGGTCGCTTCCGGAATGATGTTCATCTTCGCCATCGTTCCTGGTCTGCCGATGATTCCCTTCATGATGCTGGGCGGCTTCATGGGGTTCGTGGCCTACAGCATTCCAAAGGTTCGAGCCGAGCAAGCGGCGAAAGAAAAGCTGAACCTGGAGCAGGAACAGAAGAAAAATCTCTTGGAGGCGAGCGATGCGGTGAAGGAATCGCTCAAGATCGCCGAGGTGGAGCTCTGCCTCGGCAAGCACCTGTCTTCCCATCTGGCGAGCTCCCACGGAGACCTCGCCCATCGCGTCAAGAAGATGAGAAAGAAATTCGCCCAGGATTTCGGCTTTGTTCTTCCGGATGTCAAACTCTCCGACAGCTTCATGATCCCGGCGAAGAGTTACCAGATCAAGATTCATGGCACGGTGGTCGCGACGCATGAGATCAGACCGGGCGACCTTCTTGTCGTTCTTGGCGACGGTCCGGTCCCGGATGTGCCGGGAGATGAAGTGCGCGAGCCTGCATTCGGCATGAAAGCTCTCTGGGTTTCGGATGCCTATGCTGGCGAGATCAAGCGCCAGGGCTTCACGGCCGTGGATGGGGCATCCGTTCTGCTCACGCACCTCAGCGAGGTTATTCGCAACAACCTGCCCCAGCTCCTTTCCTACAAGGATGTCCGCAATCTCCTGGACGGGCTCGAGCCCGAGTACAAGCGTCTTCTCGACGATATCTGTCCGTCCCAGATTTCCTATTCCGGGCTGCAGGCGGTGCTCAAGCTGCTGCTGGCCGAGCGCGTCTCGATCCGTAACTTGAGCCTGATCCTCGAGGCGGTTGCCGAGATCGCTCCCCATGCCCGACGGGCCGAGCAGCTGGTGGAGCACGTCCGGGTACGCATGGCGCAGCAGATCTGTGGCGATCTTGCCGAGGGAGGCGCCCTCAATGTGCTGCGTCTCGGAAACAAGTGGGATATCGCGTTCCATCAAAGCCTGAAGCGCGATGCCAAGGGTGACGTCATCGAGTTCGATATCGACCCACGTCTTGTCGAGCAATTCGGTACGGAGGCTTCGGAAGCCATCAAAACCCGCATGGGTCAGGTCAAGAACTTCGCCATCGTGACGGCGCCGGATGCGAGGCCGTATGTGCGCATGATCATCGAGCGCATGTTCTCGTCCTTGCCGGTTCTGTCTCATCTGGAGATCGCACGAGGCATCGAAGTCAACTCGCTTGGTACCGTCGCGTGAGCCAAGTAGTCTCTGACACAATCCTTGGGATCTTCCTCATCTTCTGCCGTATCGGCGGCTGTATGCTGATCGCGCCGGCATTCTCCAGCAACAGAATCCCGCCTCAGGTTCGGCTCTTCCTGGCCCTGACCGTGAGCCTGGCCCTCGCGCCCGTCCTGATGGATAAGATACGAACCGGGGTCGCCGGGCAGGCCCCGACAGTGACACTCACTTGGATCGCCTCTGAACTGCTGGTCGGACTGCTGATAGGGCTGCTCGGAAGAGTTTATTTCCTCGCCCTTCAAACGATGCTGAGCGCCGTATCCATGGCCATTGGCTATGGCGGCATGCCTGGAACGCCGATCGATGAAGCGGAGCCACTTCCCGCGATCAGTTCCCTGATTATGATGGTGGCAACGGCCGTCATCTTCCTATCCGACCTCCACTGGGAGCTCTTTCGTGGGCTGATCGCATCGTACTCGCGCGTGCCAGTCGGTCAGGGGTTCGCTGTCCAGACCTCTTTGACGGAGCTGGTCGACCAGGTCGGGGTCGCCTTCGTCCTGGCCCTGCGGATCAGCAGTCCATTTCTGATTTACTCCGTCATCGTAAACCTCGTGGCCGGACTCACAAACAAGCTGACGCCACAGATACCGGTCTTCTTCATTGCAACCCCCTTTGTGATGTTCGGGGGGCTGTTTGTCATGTACTTTGCCGCGCAGGATTACATTCTGCTCTTCATCGAAGCCTTTACGGCGTGGCTGCGGGACTGACGATTGATGAAACAGAGACTCAGGAAGATCGACAGACTGATCAAGGTCCAGCAGCACCTTCATAAAAGCGCGGAGCTAAAGCTCGCCAATCTCCGCCGCCAGGAAAGCGAGCTCAAGGCGGCCCAAGAAGAGACACTCGAAACGATGGGCGCTTCCGATGTGCTGCACGGTCTCTTTGTCGACATCCTGGCCAAAAGGCTGAAGACGCTGTCACTGGAAGAGACGCGGACGCAGACTGCCATCATTGAGCAAAAGGCGCTCACGGTTGAAAAGGCGCTCCAGGTCAAGCGCACGGAGAAAGTCTACTCGCGTCTCAAAGAGGATCATCGCCGGGGTGAGGAGAAGAAGGGGCTGATCGCTATTCTTGAGAGCATGGCTCAAAAGGACAGCACAAGCCTCCCGTAAGCCTCATGGTCTAGAGTCCGATTGAAGTGAAACAAGGAGGATCGCAATGGCGATCAGCCCCCCGTCAGACATTCTCAGCGAGGTTGCCAGAGCGGCAGATCCTGCGCGCTACCAGGCGGCCGCACAGAGCCTTATGCAAGGCGCAACTCCTGTCTCTGGACCGAGCTTCGAAGACACTGTTCGCTCTGTTTCCGTTCGCCCTATTATTAGCGGAGGGGCAGACGTTTATCAGATCCGGAACTCCCTTCGGAATGATGCTGAATCCGCTGCGGCCGCTAAATCGAGACGGACTGCGCAGGAGTTCGAAGCCTTTGTTCTCCAGAGCTTCGTTGAATCGATGCTTCCGAAGAATGCGGAGAATACCTACGGGAAAGGCAATGCCGGCTCCATCTGGAAGTCCATGATGGCGGAACAGATTGGCACTCAGGTGGCGAGGGCCGGCGGCATCGGAATTGCAGAGCATATCCTGGGCGCGAAGAAGTAAGAGAAGCTGCATGTTGATGAAATCATTGGACCGGCTTGAGGAGACATTGGATCTTGAGACAGCGGCCCTGTTGTCTCGTGATTTGAAAAATCTCGACGAGTTCAACCGCCGCAAAAGCCAAAGCCTTTTGGAGATCAGTCGGATGGTGAGAGCTGCCGAAACCCTTGCCTTTGACGGGATTGCCGCGAAGCGGTTCGAGAGGCTGAAAGCGAAGCTGGAGAGAAATCAGGAAATCTTGCAGCGTCACATGCGAGCGGTGCAGGAAATCTCGAGCATCATCTCAGGCGCTATTCAGGCTGCCGAGTCGGACAGCACATATTCGGCTCACATGGTGCGCGGGGGCTATGGTGCATGATCAGGAACGTCATGGCCGGCTTCTGGGTTTGTGCTGTCACGCTCGGTTCGTGCTACGCAGCTGTCACCTGGATGGTCGGCAGGGCGCCAGCCGAGGAGACGCCGCATTATGAAGGCTTGCAGTACAAGAAGCTCCCGCCCATGAACATCCCGATCATCGCCGAAGGCGCGGTTCAAGGTTATGTCATCGCAAACCTTGTGTTCACGGCCGATGCAAAGACTTTGCGGGAGATCTCCATACCGCCTGAAGCTTTCATTCAGGACGAGGTGTTTCGCTATGTCTATTCAGACGAAACACTCGATTTCAGGAAGTTGTCCCGGTACAATGTGAACGGGATGATCGGCAACGTCAGAGATAGAATTAATAAGCGCTTAGGTGCCGATATCATAAAAGAAATTCTGATCGAGAATTTCAACTTCATCGATAAATCCGACATCCGCTCCTGATCTGGCTACTTTAAAGAGTGATTTGAGGCCTTGCGACTACCAGGGATAATTCTTCCATGAGCTATTGCTTGATTGTTGACGATTCTCGGACGATCCGGAAAGTCTCTCGTGATATCGTCGAAAGCCTCGCATTCGAAGTTGCAGAGGCTGAGAACGGGGAGATTGGCCTGGCGAAGTGCCTGGCCAGAATGCCCGATGTCGTTCTGCTCGATTGGAACATGCCGATCATGGATGGCTACAACTTTCTCAAAGAGCTGAGAAAATCTCCAGGTGGTGATGCCCCCAAGGTTGTATTCTGCACCACAGAGAACGACATGGGGCACATTACTCGAGCGCTGGAAGCCGGCGCGGACGAGTATATCATGAAGCCCTTCGACAAGGACATTTTGGCTGCAAAGTTCCAGGGGTTGGGCCTCCTTTCGGAAACTCCCTCTGTGTGATGCTATGCCAGTGGATCGCCTCACACGACCTATAGCTATGCAAGCTCAGCCGATTCGCGTCATGATCGTTGACGATAGTGCGATCATCCGCGGGATGATCGCACGGTGGGTGACGGAAGCGGGAGGCTTCGATGTCGTCTGCACCGCGTCCAACGGGCGGATGGCTGTCGATCTTGCAGAGCGACATAAACCGGAGATTGTTCTTCTCGATATCGAAATGCCCGAGATCGACGGTCTGGCGGCGTTACCGATGATCTTGAAGGCTCACCCTGCCAGCAAAGTCATTGTCATCTCCACTCTGACACAGCGAAATGCGCAGATTTCCCTGAAGTGCCTGTCTTTGGGTGCCGTTGATTATCTTGCGAAGCCTGAAAGCGCGCGCGCTGTAGATGCTGCGGCAGAGTTCCGGCGCGACCTCGTGGAAAAACTGAGGGCTCTCGGCGCCCCGAAGCCGAGACAGTCCCGTCCGAGTCTTGTCCCTGTTCCGAATATCCCTGCTTCCCAGCAGTCTCCTCCGCCAAGGTCGAGCAACGCGCGGCCACAATGTCTTCTCATCGGTTCTTCAACCGGTGGCCCAAGGGCCGTCGAGCGAGTGCTGCAGGATCTCAAGCCTGTCCTTCCGAGGATTCCGGTTCTGATCGTTCAGCATATGCCTGCGATGTTCACGGCTGTTTTCGCCGAGCATCTGCAGACTTTGCTCTCGCTTCCCTGCCACGAAGCGAAAGACGGAGAGGAGATCAATGCGGGCACAGTACTTGTTGCCCCGGGTGGGCGCCACATGGGCGTCGTCTCCGTCTCGGGAAAGCCTATCATACGGCTCAGCGATGCTCCTCCTGAGAATTTCTGCCGGCCTGCCGTAGACGTGCTGTTTCGGGAGGCCGCTTCTGTCTATGGAGGGGCTGCAATCGCAACGGTGCTGACAGGGATGGGGGCCGATGGAACGAATGGAGCCCGTCATCTGGTCAAGGCTGGTGCAACCGTCATTGCTCAAGATGAAGCAACAAGCATTGTCTGGGGTATGCCCGGAAGCGTGGTGAAGGCTGGCCTTGCCCATGAAGTTCTCCCTCTGGATGCCATTGGCCGCTCATTGAAGGGTATGATTGCCGGAGCCTCACGATGACCGAGATTGAATTCGAAGCTCTGCGCACTTTCCTCAAAGCCCGGTCAGGGTTGGCCCTCTCTCCCGATAAGCGTTATCTCGTTGAGAGCCGGCTTGCTCCCGTTTGCACACGTTTCAAAGTCGAGAACCTGTCTCGACTCATTTGGGAAATCAAAGCAGGCCGGTCTCCTGCCCTCGAGAATGCAACGATCGAGGCTATGACGACCAACGAGACTTTCTTCTTCCGGGATAAGGCGCCTTTTGACCTGTTCCAGGATGTTCTGCTGCCGAGATTCCTCAAGGAGAGAGCCGCGAGCCGCCGCTTGCGCATCTGGTGCGCGGCTGCCTCGACGGGGCAGGAACCTTACTCGCTTGCAATGCTTCTCAAGGAAGCGGCTGCGCGCATGCCGGGGTGGCAGGTGGAGATCATCGCAACCGATATCTCGAACGAGGTGCTAGAGAAGGCGAGGGCGGGCGTCTATAACCAATTCGAAGTGCAGCGTGGTCTGCCGATCAGGCTTCTCGTCAAGTACTTCACGCAGAAGGGCGATCAATGGCAGATCGCACCTGAAATCCGCTCCATGGTGGATTTTCGCTATCTCAATCTCATCGAGGATTTCAGCCGGCTTGGGTCGTTCGACATCATTTATTGCCGCAACGTGCTGATCTATTTCGACACTACGATGAAGTCGAATGTGCTTCGCAGGATTGCACAGTTGATGACAGCCGATGGCGCTCTGGTGCTCGGAGCATCGGAGACGATCCTCGGCATCAGTGATGCGCTGTCGCTCGACCCGGCATACCGCGGGCTCTACACAAAGGCCCTTCCTGCTGGAGCGGCTCATAGAACGGCCCTGGCTGGAACGCGCTGAATGAGCTGGTCTGATCATATGATTCTGCAAAAGATCTGATCAGGCCGGACGCTGCAGAGATCGCTCGCCATCTCTTATGGCGAGTCAACACGTAGTTTGCTTCCGCGCGAGCGGGAGCCTTTTGTGCTGGTCGATTACTGTCGTTAATAGAAATTAAACAATAAAGTTCGCTCATTACTTAGTTTCTGTACTTGACGCCTCAGGATGATTCGTCCATAAACGGCTTCATGGATGCAGCGGGCGAGATGTTGAACGCACGATGCATCGCAAACGCACTATGAAGGCCCTTCGAAAGGGCATGGCATGACGCCGCTTCATTTTA